>JBNJDJ010000007.1:0-51180 GCA_051744845.1 Bacillota bacterium | reverse complement strand
AACTGAGCTAATGGGTCATTTGGGGCGGCTGATGGGACTCGAACCCACGAATGTAGGAGCCACAATCCTATGTCTTAACCCCTTGACGACAGCCGCCATATATGGCGCATCCACAGGGATTCGAACCCCGGGCCCTCGGCTTAGAAGGCCGATGCTCTATCCAGCTGAGCTATGGATGCTTACTTGGAGCGGGTGAAGGGAATTGAACCCTCGCGACTGGCTTGGAAGGCCAGGGCTCTACCACTGAGCTACACCCGCTTGTAATAAATTTTTGCTTATATACAGTTATAATTATGTAGCTAGTTTTAATACTCTATAATCAAGCTCAAAATGTTAAATTTTGCCTTGCTTTATATACCACTGAGCTACACCCGCTTGTAAATACTTATCATTAATATAAAATTCTACTTTATTCATATAATATTAAGCATGATTATCGGTAAATATTTTATGAGACAAATCAAATATTACTCAATTTCGATTCAATATTATTTCTTACCAACAAAAATTATTATACAGAATTGAAATTAGATTGTCAACTCTTTTTTTAAAAAATTAAATTTATTTTCTTTATAATTGATTATTACATAACTTCCATTTCTTTGGCCTCTTGGTTTAGAAATACTTCCAGGGTTAATAAAAGTTATATTATCCTTTTGGAATTGTTTGTATTTATGAGTATGTCCAAAAAAAACATAATCTACTTCAAGTTCTTTAGCTCTTAAAAATAATTTATAAAAATTTCTTTTTACATTATATTTATGACCATGAGTTAAAAATACTCTTTTATTTAAAAAATTTAATACTAAATCATTGTTTCCCTGTTCATCATAATCTAGATTCCCCTTAACACAGTCAATTTTGACCTTAGTATTCTTTTTAATAAACTTTGCATCTGATATATAATCACCTAAGAAAAATACTCTATCAGGATTTTCTGAATTTATAACCTTCAAAAGTGTTTTTCTTACACCATGAGAATCACTAATAATTAAAGCTTTCATAAATTACCTTAAAAAATTTTTCAACTTAACTTTTAAAGCTTCTAAAGCCTTAGCTCTATGACTTATTTCATTTTTTTGATCACTATCCATCTGAGCAAATGTTTTATTTTTTCCTTCAACTATAAATAAAGGATCATATCCAAAACCTTTTTTTCCTTTAGGTTCAAATCCTATCTTTCCTAAGATTTCACCTCTAGCTACAATTTTTTTACCTTCAGGAGTTAAAAGAGTTATTACAGTAACAAACTTTGCCCCTCTTTTTTCTTCTTTTACTCCCTTTAATTCTTTTATTAATTTTTTATTATTATCAAGATATGTAGCATCTTTTCCAGCATATCTTGCTGAGTATACTCCAGGTCTTCCATCTAAATAATCTACCATTAGTCCTGAATCATCAGCAATAGTAGCTACATTTAATCTATCCATTACTTCTTTTGCTTTAATATATGAATTTTTTTCAAATGTATCTCCATCTTCTACAATTTCTAAATCTCCTAAACCTTCATCAGCCATTGTAGTTAATTCAATATTAAATTCTTGCATTATTTCTTTTATTTCTTCTAATTTATGTTTATTTCCTGATGCTAGTACACATTTTTTCATTCTTTCCCTTTCTATTTATACTTAAGTAACATTATTGCAACATCATCTGTATATTGATTATCATTTTCTTCATGTTTATTTAAAAAATAATCAAATATATTTTCTAAAAATAACTTTGGATTATTTTTCAAAATTTCTTTGTTTTCTCTTGAATATTCTTCTACTAACGGCCAATTAGTAAAATCTGAATTTTTACCTGAACTAAATAATCCATCTGTATATACTAATAAAATATCGTTAGTATCTAAAGATATTTTAGCTTCATCATATGTTATATTTTCGAAAAAACCAATATTTACTCCTGTTTCTTTTAAAGGTATTATTTCTTTTTCTTCATGATGATATAAAATTGGAAATGGTTGACCTGCACTAGAATATTTTAACTCATGATTTTTAATAACACCTATAAATCCAGTAAAAACAACAGGATTATCTTTTGAATCATTATAAAAATAATCAAATACATTTTGATTCATACGTTCTAAAACTTTAGACGGCGATTTTAAAAAATCATTATTAATACAATTTCTAAACATAACTTTAACCATAGAAGATATCATTCCTGCAGCTATACCATGGCCGGTAACATCTGCAATCATAAACCACAGTTCATCACCCATCTCTACACAATCAAAAAAATCTCCTCCAATACCTAAAGATGGTTGATATTTAATAAATAAATCCAGATGTTTAAATTCATTTGTTTTTGGAAGCATTAAATTTTGGAATTTATTTGCATTTTTTAACTCTTCCGAGATTTCTTTATTTAACTTTTTAATTGTTTTCTTTTGTTCATAATATTTAATTGCATTTTTTACTTTCAATGGTAATATAATATCAATTTCTTCTTTCGAAAAAGGTTTAGTAAAATAATCAATCGCTCCACTACCTAAAGTTTGCTCAATACTTGTTATCTCTGTTATTGTAGAACTTACAATCACAGGAATATCGTTAGTTATATTTCTTTTATCTAAAATTTTTAAAGTCTCAAAGCCATTCATTTTAGGCATAATTAAATCTAATATTAAAAGGTCAATATCTTCAGTATCTATTAGTTCTAAAGCTTCAACTCCATTTACCGCTTCAAAAATTTTAACATCTTCAATATTATCATTTAATATTTTTTTTATTATAAACCGGTTCATTTTCCCATCGTCTGCAATCAAGACGTTGTGACTCATATGATCATCTCCATTATTCTTCGATTATAAAAAAGTCATCTAATTTCATCAATTTAAAAAGTTGAATAATATCATTGCTTGCATTAATAATTCTAAATTCTAAACCTTCATTACTAATATTTTTATAAAAACTTACAACAAATGAAACACCTACTGAATCAATATTATTAATATGATTTAAATCAACTACAACTTCATCAATAGATTCAATATCATCTAGTGCATCCATTAAAGAAATATTCATGTTTTTAACATTAGGGGCAATTAAATCTTTTTCAATAATAAACTTCATCAATGATCCATCAATTTGTTTCTCCATATTATCTCTCCTTATCTAAAAAATATTTAACTATAATAATATTACCATCAAATTCATATTCAAAATCATACTTTTCAATTAAATCTAACCCTCTTGAACGATGTTTCATAGTAAAACCTTTTTGCATTTTATAAAACTCATCAATTTCAAACCCTTGACCTTCATCTTGTATCCTAAAAATAAACTTCCTATCATTATATTTTATTTTACAAGAAACTTTTTTTTCACTATCAAATTTATTACCGTGTTCTACTGCATTATTTAAAACTTCTCTAAGCATAATATTCATCTTAAAGCTTACTTCATCTATTTCAGGAATATTTAGTTCATGAATTTTATCTAAAGCTTCTATAACAAACTCATGAACAGCATCAAAGGTGGATTGAATTTCCTTATCAACTATAACCATTAGACCTCCTCACATAACTCTACATATATAATTTAATACCCAGAGAAATTTATTTCAAACTATCAATTTGGTCTACAATTCCTCTATAAATAGCTTCCATCGACTTATTAATATATACATCACTTAATAAAAGATCTTGTTCTTTTGGATTTGATAAAAAGCCTATTTCAGTCAATATAGCAGGCATCTCTGTATTTTTCAAAACAACTAATCGTGGTCTATTTTTTACTCCTCTATCAAATCTATCTAAAAATGAAATTAAATAATCTTGTACTAGTCTTGCAAAAGAATAGTTATCTCTCAGATCATCCTTAGAATATAAAACCTCTATACCATTTGCTGACTGATTTCTAAATGAATTAGCATGTAAACTAACAAATAAATCTGCATTTAATTTGTTTGCTACATTGGCTCTTTTATAAAGATCTATATACTCATCAATTTCTCTAGTCATATAAACTTTGAAACCTTTAGCTTCTAAAATATCTTTCAATTTTAATCCAGCTTTCAGTACAATATCTTTTTCTTTCGCCTTACTTCCAATAGCTCCAGGATCATATCCGCCATGACCAGGGTCAATAACTATTAATGTATCACTATACTCTGAATTCATAATATCTACATTTTTAAAAGTTAATTTAACTCCATCAGTATTTTCATTACTGCTATTTTCTGTTATACTTACTCCTTTAGGCATTTCGAATCTTATTGCATGTTTATCTAAATTTTTACTTATATTTATTTTTTCAACAATTTGATCTTTTATATTTAATTCTAAATCTTCAATATCTAAAAGTTTTTTATCAAATGTTAACTCTACCATATTTCCTTGTTGAACTAAATTGTAATCTCCACTTTCTAAGAAACTAATATCTAGTTTGGCTTCTGACTGACTCTTTTTAACATATTCAAATCCATTTAATGGATTACCGGCAACATATGCAAATATTTTATTATCTTCTTCTTCAACATAAACATCTTCAGGACTTTTATCATTTGATAAAGTTAAAATTATTTGAGTAACTCTGTCTTCAGATTTATATTTATCACTTGAATTTGTATCTAACTCTTTGAATTCATAAGACTTTATTCCTTCTTTATCTAAATCAATTTTACCCATTTTCCCTTGATTATATTCCATTTTACTGTTAACTATATCAATATATACTTTTCCATCAGAATGATAAGTATTTAAATCCGGCATATCTTCTTTTGTTTCTATTATTAAAGCATTAGAGTTATATATGTCTTCAATATCAATATCAGTAACTGAATTTATCATTTGAATTACTATTTCACTACTTTCTTCATCATAAAATGTATTAAAACCTATTCTTTTTTCTAAATCAAGTGAAATACTAGTACCTTTAATATCTCCTTGTTCTTTTTGCATGATCATTTCATTAATTCCAAATAAAGAAACATCATAAAAGACCTTGCCATCTCTTTTAGTAGTAAAACTTGACTCTTCAATTAAATCACTTCTTAAATTAGTATTTGGAACAGATAAAATATATTGATCCGCAATTCCAAATTCATCACTACCTATTTTATAATCATTAATATCTACAAATCCACTTGTTTTTATACGAAGCTCTGGAAACTTCTTTTGATATTTAAAATCAATTCCTTTTATATCTTGCTCTTTTGAATTAATAGCAACTGTTTGAATATCCTCATACCAATCAATATCTAAATCAAAATTTTCTGAAACAAATCTAACTGGTACCATTGTACGCCAATTATCTTCATAAGACATTAATTTAGCTGGTACACTATTAGGTAAATTAACTTCTTTACCATTTACTGTAGCTACACTTTCATCTATAACTAATTTGATTGTTTTATTTTTATACTCAAGTGTTACTTGTCTTTTCTTATTATCCCAGCTTAAATTAGCACCTAATTTTTCTGTAACAAATCTTACAGGTACTAAAGTTCTAGTTTTTCCTTCTATAGTATATAAAATAGGTGGAACATCACCTATAACATCTTCACCTTTTAACATTAAATTAACTGGATGATATTTTTCAGTTTGCTCTGTTTTAGAATCTTTTAATTCAACTGCATCAACTTCCTTAAATTTATTAGCAAAACTAAAAGAGGTTAAAATACAAATCATTATTAATATACTTAAACTAACTTTTTTCACAAATACCTCCTAAATTAACCAATTACTTTATATAATTCATCACTCTCTGGTGATAATATATCTTTTAAACCTTTATTAAATTCTATTTTTTTACCAAATTCTTTAGGTTTAATCTCTCCAATATTATAACATTCAATATTTTCTTTACTAAATTTATTAATTAATTCTTTAGTTTTATCTTTACTAACAACAATTAACATAACACCACTTGAAATCAATTTAAATGGATCTATAGAATAAAATTCACACACCTTTTTAGTGATTTTGTTAATTTCTATATTTTTTCCTTTTATATGACAACCTACTTTTGATAAAGTACAAACTTCCCATAAAGCTCCTAAAAGTCCACCTTCAGTAACATCATGCATTAATTTAACTCCTACTTTATCAGATATTATACCTTCTTTAATTACACTAGTATCATCTAAAAAAGATTTTGCATTTTTAATTTCTTCCTTAGATAAAATCCTAGATAATTCATCTGCCTTATCAAAAGCTAAAATTCCTGTTCCTTCAATTCCAGGAAATTTAGTAATTATTAAACTATCTCCTTGATCTACATTTTTAGGTTTTAATAATTCACTTTTTTCTTTTTTTCCTATTGCAGTCATTGATATAATAACTTGATTTACAGCATTAGTTATTTCTGTATGGCCACCAACAATTTCAATATTATTTTTTTGAGCTTCATCATTGGCTTGTTTTACTATATATTCTAAATCATCTACTGTAGTATCACTTGGTGCTAAAATAGTCATCATTAATCCGGTAGGAGCTACTCCAGCAGTAGCAATATCATTAGATGCAACATTTACTGAAATTTTGCCAATTTCTTCTTTAGCTCCTGTAATTGGATCAGTCGATAATAAACAAGCAAACTTACCAAAATCTATTGCAGCGCAATCTTGACCAACTGAAGAACTAAGTAATACATCATCTCTTTTTTTATCTAAATTTTTAAAAATTTTATTTTTTAGTTCATCATTACTTAATTTGCCGACTTCCACTAAAATCACCTCTACTATGTATTATAACAAATTTTTAAAAAAATTGCAGTTAAATTATTCTTTAATAGTAAAATCATTAAAATATACAATTTATTAATAATTATCACATTAAATTTAAAACAAAAAAATAAGAAGCCCTAAATGGACTTCTTATAAATATTTTAAAATATTTTATTTTTCAGAAATATAAGTATTACCAAAGTAGTAAGTAGACTTATATGACTTGTCCCAATCATTAACATAACTTTTAATTAATTCAGGATCAGTATAGTAATATACTGGCATAAAAGGTACTTCTTCCATTGTAAGTTCATCTGCTTGATATAATACTTCATCTCTTTCTTCACCTTGTAAAGTAGCTGATTTTTCTATTAATTCATCATACTTTTCATTTTCCCAATTAGCTACATTATAAACAGCATCTGATTTTAATAAACCTAAGAAAGTTAACGGATCTAAATAGTCTCCAATCCATCCACCTCTAGCTATTTCATAGTCGCCATTTTTAGTAGTATCTTGGAATACAGCCCACTCTTGGTTAGTAAGAGAAGTTTCAATACCTAAGTTTTGCTTCCACATTTCTTGAATTGCTTCAGCTACAGCTTTATGGTCGTCACTAGTATTATAAAGAATTTCCATTTCAGGGAACCCTTCGCCTTCAGGATATCCAGCTTCAGCTAATAATTCTTGAGCCTTTTCAACTTGTGCAGTATCTTTAATACCATAATCTCCTGATTTTTCATTAAATACATTTCCTTGAGAATCTAAAATTGACGAAGGAATTAATGAATGTGCAGGTTGCTGTCCACCTTTTGTTACTTGTTCAACAATTGCTTTTCTATCAACAGCTAAAGTTAAAGCTCTTCTAACTTTAATTTTATCTAAAGGTTCAACATCTGTATTAAAACGATAATAATAAACAGCTGTTTGTGGTAAAATTTCTAATGTTGGATCTTCAGCAATTAATGTAGGTATTTCTGAAGATGGTACGTCATCAACAATATCAATTTCTCCATTTTGATAAGCAGTTAAAGCAGTTGATTGATCAGTAATCATATATGCAACTATTTTATCTAACTTAACTTCATCTGCTTTCCAATAATTTTCATTTGGAACTAACTCTATTTTGTCACCAGTATCATAAGTCTCTAAAACAAATGGACCATTTGATACAAACATTTCAGTATCTTTAGACCAAGTTCCGTCTGGACCTGCTTCAACAGCTTCTTCGTAAACTGGGAAGAATGTATAAAAACCCATTAATCCTAAGAAGTATGGTGTTGGAGTAGAAAGATTAACTACAAGCTCATTGTCTTCTGTTGCTTCAAAACTATCAATATTAGCTTCTCCAAAAATCCAAGCATATTCTGATGCAGTTTCGTCAGCTAAAACTCTGTTCCACGAATATTCAAAGTCTTTTGCAGTTAAAGGCTCTCCATTTGACCAAGTAAGTCCTTCTCTTATTTTGAAAGTATAAGTAGTTTTATCTTCACTTAATTCCCAACTTTCAGCCATTGCAGGCTTTAATTCGCCTTCAATAACTCTAACTAAACCTTCATGAGTATTATTAACAATATACCCACCATCATTAGCCCCATTTAAACCTGGGTCAGTAGTTTTAGGATCAGAACCTAAGTTCCAATGTAATACTTGTTCAACATCGCTCTTACTTTCATCTTCCTTAGCTTCTTCACCATCAGTTTCTTCTTCATCAGTTGCTTCTCCATTTTCAGCTGGTTCTTCATTTTCAGCTGGTTCCCCCTCTGGGTCCTCCGCTGGCTGTGAACACCCTACAAAAGCTGTCATAACCAACACGAATACTAACATTAACGCAATATTTTTCTTAAACAAAAAAATCCCCTCCATTTCTCTCATAATTTACTAACTATCAATAGTATCATAATTAATAAATTACAATTTCTTAATAGTTTAAAATAATTATAATATATTTACTATAAAAAAGCAAATATTCATACGTTTTTAATTGTTACATTTTCTTAATAAAGTCTTATTAACTTAAATTATTTATTAAGTTTTAGCTTATCAATAAAGTGACATGCAGCCTTTCTTCCATCTTCTAATTTTTTTAATTTAGGTTCTTTATTTTTGCAAATTTCTTTTGCATATCTACATCTTGTTCTAAATCTACATCCTGATGGTGGATTTAAAGGACTAGGAACATCTCCTTCTAAAATCACTCTATTCTTTGCTCTTTCTCTTGTAACTTCTGGATCTGGAATAGGAACAGATGATAAAAGTGCTTTTGTATATGGATGTTTAGGTTCATAATATAATTGGTCAGATCCACCTATTTCAACAATCTTACCTAAATACATTACAGCAATTCTATCTGAAATATGTTTTACCATAGATAAATCATGAGCAATAAATAAATAAGTTAATCCTAATTCTTTTTGTAAATCTTCAAGCATATTTACAACTGCTGCTTGTATTGAAACATCTAATGCAGATATTGGCTCATCACAAATTATAAAATCTGGATTTACAGCAAGAGCTCTTGCAATACCAATTCTTTGTCTTTGTCCACCACTAAATTCATGTGGATATCTACTAGCATGTTCTTTACTTAAACCTACTGTTTCTAATAATTCAAATATTCTGTTTTTACGTGCTTCGCCTTTAGCTATCCCATGAATATCTAAAGGTTCTCCAACAATATCCGCTACTGTCATTCTAGAATTTAATGAAGCATATGGATCTTGAAAAATCATTTGCATATCTTTTCTATAAGGCATAAGTTCATCATTACTCAAAGTACTAATATCTGTACCATCGAAAATAACTTCGCCCTCTGTAACATCATATAATCTAACAATTGTTCTACCTGTTGTTGATTTCCCACAACCAGACTCTCCAACTAATCCAAATGTCTCACCTTTATATATTTCAAAATTTAATCCATCAACAGCTTTTACATATTTTTTATTTCGTCCTAAAAACCCATGAGTTTGTTCAAAATATTTTTTTAAATTATTTACTTTTAAAATAACTTCTCTATTTTCTTTAGACATTATAACTCACCTCTTTTTACACCAGTATCTACTTCAACTTCAGGTGAATTTTCATCTAGTAACCAACAAGCAGCATAATGATCATTTCCAAAGTCATAATTTTTCGGCATTTCTTTTTCACAAATTTTCATAGTATATGGGCATCTAGCCGCAAAAGGACAACCTTCTGGTGGATTTAGTAAATCAGGAGGTGTTCCTTCAATAGGAACTAGTCTTCCTTCTTCTTTTAAATCCATTCGTGGAATCGATTTTAAAAGTCCCATAGTATATGGATGTTTCGGATTATAAAAAATATCCTCAGCAGTACCATTTTCCATAATTAACCCACCATACATTACTGAAATTTTATCACAAGTATCTGCTACTACACCTAAATCATGAGTTATTAATATAATAGATGTATCAATTTCTTCTTTTAAATCTCTTAACAACTCCATTATTTGTGCTTGTATTGTTACATCAAGTGCTGTAGTTGGTTCATCTGCAATCAATAAATCAGGTTCACAAGATAAAGCAATTGCAATCATAGCTCTTTGTCTCATTCCACCACTAAATTCGTGTGGATAATTATCAATCCGATCTTCAGGTGATGGAATACCTACTTTTTTAAGCATTTCAATTGCTTTTTTTCTTGCTTTAGTCTTACTTAATCCTTGATGCATAGTAATTGCTTCAACAATTTGATCTCCTACTCTATATACAGGATTCAATGATGTCATTGGATCCTGAAAAATCATTGATATTTTTTCTCCTCTAATATTTAACATCTCTTTTTTTGTTTTATTAACTAAATTTTCACCATTGAAAATAATTTCTCCATTTTTTATTTTCCCAGGGTACGATACAAGCTTAATTAAAGACATAGAAGTAACACTTTTACCACTTCCAGATTCTCCTACAATACCAAGAACCTCGCCTTTATCAACTGAAAAGTTGACTCCTCTAACTGCTTGTACTTCCCCTAAATGAGTATAAAATGAAGTTTTTAAATTATTCACTTCTAATATTTTTTTACTCAATTAAAGCACTCCTCTCTATTTACGTAATTTTGGATCTAATGCATCTCTTAAACCATCACCAACAAAATTAAATGCCAAAACAGTTAAACTTATTGCTAAAGATGGCCAAAACAATTGGTAAGGATAAGACCTTAAAGTCTTAACTGCAGAATTTGCTAAAGTACCCCATGAAGCAGCTGGTGCCGATACTCCTAAACCAATAAAACTTAAAAATGCTTCTGTAAAAATTGCTGCTGGAATCATCATTGCTAATGAAACAATTATTGGCCCCATAGCATTAGGTACTAAATGTCTTCCTAAAATTCTCCAAGTACTTGCACCTAAAGTCCGTGCCGCTAATACAAATTCTTGTTTTTTCAAACTTAAAATTTCTCCTCTTACAATACGAGCCATTCTTACCCAGTATACTGTCCCTAGCGCAATCATTATAGTAGTTAAACCTGGTTCTAATACAACCATTAATAAAATAACATATAATAATAAAGGTATAGTTGCAATAATATCAACAATTCTCATCATTATATTATCCACACGACCGCCAGCGTATCCAGCAATCGAACCATATAATACACCTATAAAAAATTGTACTAAAGTTGCAACAAGTGCTATTAATAATGAAATTCTTGCTCCATAAACAACTCTAACTAATATATCTCTTCCTAAACCATCGGATCCAAAAAGGTAAGTTTTGTTCCATACTTTATCATGTGGTTTTAAAACTTCATCACCTTTTTGTACTTTAAAAAACTTAGCATTTGGGTTATCGTTTTGTTTAGCTTTCATTGCATTAGAAAAGTCTAGTGTTACTTCTTGACCCCCTACTTCATAAACCTTTCGTCTGTTTTGCATAACATCTAGATTATCATTCGTAGGTTCTAATCTTTTTATTATTTCTCCATCTTCACTAACACTAAATAATACATATTCTTCGTGTGCATAAACATAATTATCTTCATTTACTTCATAAATTTCTATTATAGGTGGTATATTTGAATTTCTTAATATTTGGTCCGAATATGAAAAATTTGAAAGGTTATGTCCAAATAGTGCAAATATAATCATTAAAACTATTACTACTAATCCACCTACTGATAATTTATTATTCTTTAATCTTCTCCAAGCATCTTGCCAATATGTTAAACTTGGCCTAGTGATAACTTCTTTATCTAATTTTTCTTTATCAACCTTCTCCCACATACCAGGAGTATTTTTTATATTATTAGCCATATCTACACTCCTATTCTCCTAACTTAATTCTTGGATCAACAGCACCGTACGCTAGATCCACTAAGAAAATCATAAATATTGAAAAAGCTGCATAAAAAACAGTAATACCCATTAAAACAGTGTAATCTCTATTTCCTACACTTTCAATAAAATATTTTCCCATACCTGGTAACGCAAAAATCTTTTCAATAACAAAAGATCCTGTTAATATTGCTGCAATCATCGGTCCCATATAAGTAATAACAGGAATAATAGCATTTTTCAATGCATGTTTGAAAATTACAACTCTTTCAGGCAACCCTTTTGCTCGAGCTGTTCTAATATAATCATTTTGCATTACATCAAGCATACTCGATCTCATTAATCTCATTACAAACGCTAAAGAGAAAAAAGATAATGCTAATACTGGTCCAATATAATTAACCCAGGAGTTTAATCCAAAAGATGGTACCCAATTTAACACTGAACTAAAAATATAAATATATAATGTCGCAATAACAAAGTTCGGTACAGCTACTCCTATAGTTGCAAAAATTGTTACGATATAATCAATTATACTATTTTGCTTTAAAGCTGAGGTTATCCCAATCGGAACTCCTAAAATTAAAACAAATAATGCAGCCAAACCACCAATACTTGCTGATACTGGAAATCCTTTTGCTAATAAATGATTAACACTAGTTCCTATCATTGTCATTGATGCACCTAAATCAAATGTGACAATCCCTTTTAAATATTCATAATACTGCTTGTATAATGGATCGTCTAAGTGATATTTCTCATTTAAAGCTTCAACAACTTCCGGTGGCAATTCACGTTCTCTAGTAAAAGGCCCTCCTGGTATAGCATGCATTAAAAAGAAAGTTATTGTAGCTACAAACCAAAGCGTTATTAACATTGCTATGATTCGTTTAAATAAATAATTTCCCATTAATCCTCTCCTTCCATAAAACTTTAATCTAATATGTAACTCTTTTTTATTTTAATTCAAATGACAAAATTTTTCAACAATTTTGACTGTTTTAAATATTAAGTTATTGTAATAAGGCCTTTATGCATTGTAATATCAACATTTAAGGCTTCCGATAATCGTTTTCAATTAGAGGCTTTTTTACACAGTTTTTACAGTTTATTAACATCTTTTTGTGCATAAAAAAAAGATTTAATGCAACATTTTACATTAAATCTCTTATATATTTATCTTATTTCATACATTTTTCTCTTATTAATTGATTTGCTTTTTGAGGATTAGCTTTTCCTTTTGTCTTTTTCATAACTTGTCCGACTAAATATCCAATAGCTCTATCTTTTCCATTTCTAATATCCTCAATTGCTTCCTTGTTTTCATCTAAAACTTCATTTACAGCTCTTTTTATAAAATCATCATCAGATATTTGTTTTAATCCTTGATTTTCAATAACTTCTAAAGGTTTCTTTCCATCTTCAAACATCTTTCTAAATACTTTTTTACCTGAGTTATTAGATATATTTTTCTCAGTCAATTCTTTTAGCAATGTAGCAAAATCATCACTACTAAATTTTAATTGATCGATTCCAATTTCTTCTAAATTCATTCTTCTCAAAAGTTCTGTCATAAACCAATTACTAACTAATTTATAATCATTATGTTTATCACAAATTTCTTCAAAATAATGTGATAATTGCTTATCACTGACTAATATTTCAGCATCATACTTTGGAATATCATATTTTTTTATAAATCTTTTCATCTTTTCATCAGGTAGTTCAGGTAAACTTTTTTCAATTTCTTTTACCCAATCTCTACTTATTTCAAAGTCTACAATATCTGGTTCAGGAAAATATCTATAATCTTGAACATGTTGCTTTGAACGCATAAATACTGTTTCTTCTTTTTCAGAATCCCATCTTCTTGTATCTTTTTGACTATTCTTTCCTGCTTCTAAAAGCTCAATATGTCTGTTAGTTTCAAACTCAATAGCTTTTTGTACTGCTTTAAATGAGTTTAGGTTTTTAATCTCAGAAATATTAGACTTTAACTTTCCATCTTCACTTACTACATTTACATTTACATCACATCTTAAAGAACCTTCTTCCATCTTAACATCAGATACTTCTAAATATTCTAATGTAGATTTTAACCTTTGTAAAAATAAACTAGCTTCCTCAGCAGATGATATATCAGGTTTAGTTACTATTTCAATTAATCCAACTCCTGATCTATTATAATCTAAAAGCGATTCATTTTCTAGTCCGTGTAAAGCTTTACCTGTATCTTCTTCTATATGAATTCTAATAAGTCCTATTTTCTTTTTAGACTCATCTTCTTTTATTATTTTTATAAAACCATTTTCACAAAGTGGTAAATCGTATTGTGAAATTTGATAAGCTTTAACTAAATCAGGATAAAAATAATTTTTTCTGTCCATCTTACTATATTCTGCAATATCACAATTAAAAGCTAAACCTGCTTTCATTGCATATTCAATTACTTTTTTATTTACTACAGGTAATGAACCTGGAAGTCCTAAACAAACTGGACAACATTGTGTATTTACATCTTCACCAAATTTTGTTGAGCAACCACAAAATATCTTAGATTTTGTTTTTAACTCAGAGTGTATTTCTAATCCAACTATTGTTTTATAACTCATACATATTCCTTTCTATAAACTTACTCTTTTATTAAAATTAGTATTTTTTTCAAAAGTATAAGCAACTCTTAAAATAGTTTCTTCATCAAAGTGTTTACCAATTATTTGCATACCTATAGGCATTTCATCAACAAACCCTGCCGGTATAGATATAGCTGGCAGTCCTGCTATATTAACTGGTACTGTACATATATCTGACATATACATAGTCAGTGGATCATCAGTTTTTTCTCCTATTTTAAAAGCTTTATTTGGCGCTGTAGGTGTAATTATACAATCATACTTTTCGAATGCTTTATCAAAATCTTGTTTTATCAAAGTTCTAACTTTCATTGCTTTAGAATAATACTCATCATAATATCCTGATGCTAAAGAATGTGTTCCCATCATAATTCTTCTTTTAACTTCAGGACCAAAACCTTCAGTTCTAGATTTAATAAATAAATCATCAATACCATCAAACTTTTGTGGTCTATGACCATATCTTATACCATCATATCTCCCTAAGTTTGAAGAACACTCTGCTGGAGCTATAATATAGTAAGTTGGAAGTGCGTATTCAGTATAAGGTAAAGACATCTTTTCATAAGTAGCTCCTAAATCTTTTAAAATGTCTAAAGCTTTAAATATCTTATCCTTAACTTCCTTATTTATACCTTCTTCAAAATATTCTTTTGGAACACCTATTTTTAAACCTTTAACATTATCTTTTAATGCTTTTGTATAGTCAATATCTCCTTTATCAACAGATGTAGAATCTCTTTTATCATATCCAGCTATTGCATTTAACATTAAAGCAGAGTCTTGAACATCTTTACTTAAAGGACCTATTTGATCTAAACTTGAAGCATAAGCAACTAATCCATATCTAGATACTAAACCATATGTAGGTTTCAGTCCTACTATTCCACAAAGTGAAGCAGGTTGTCTAATAGAACCACCTGTATCAGAACCTAAAGCTATAAAACCTTCCCCAGCTGTTACAGCTGATGCTGAACCTCCTGAAGAACCGCCAGGTACTCTTGAAAGATCCCATGGATTTTTAGATACTTGATAATATGAATTTTCAGTAGAAGAACCCATAGCAAATTCATCCATATTTGATTTACCTATAATAATTGCTTTTTGTTTTTCTAATTTTTCTATAACTGTTGCGTTATATGGCGGTCTAAAATTTTCTAGCATTTTAGAACCACAAGTTGTATATTTATCTTTCATACACATATTGTCTTTAATTACAATTGGTATTCCAGCTAAGTCAGGCAAATCTTTTCCATCTTTAATCATTTTATCAATTTCTTTTGCCTTGTTTAAAGCTTCTTCTTTATATAAATCTAAAAATGATTTTAAATCATCTTCAACTTTTTCTATTCTTTCAAATACATTTTCTACTAATCTTTGTGAAGTCACTTTCCCTTCTCTTAAAAGATCTCTTACTTCATGTGCTGTTAAATTAAAATATTCCATAAAACTCCTCTCTACTCAACAACTTTCGGAACTTCAAAACACCCTGCTATATGACTTGGAGCGTTTTTTAACATATCTTCTCTTTCAAAAGAATCTTTAACTTCATCATCTCTAAATACATTTTTTACATCTAAAGCATGATATGTAGGTTTAACACCTTCTACATCAACTTCTTTTAATTTTTCTACATAATTAACTACTTCATTTAACTTTTCAGTAAAATCTTTTTCTTCTTTTTCATCAAATGATAATCTAGCTAACTTAGCTACATGTTTAACTTCTTCAACTTTTAAACTCATATTCCTCCTAACCTATTTATCCTTTAACATTTCTTCAAAATCATCTTGAGATAATATATCTACTTTTTTTTCTCTAGCCTTTTGAACTTTTGATCCTGGATTTTCTCCTACTAATAAATAATCAGTATTTCCACTTACACTAGACGTTACTTTCCCGCCATTATCTTCTATTTTTTTCTTAATAGATTTCCTTGTATAACCTTCTAATTTCCCAGTTACTACAAAAGTTTTTCCATCAAATACTTTTGATTCTTTTTTTCCTATTTTTTCTTTAGTATTTACTCCAGCTTTTTTTAGTTTATTTATAATTTTTTTATTATATTCTTTTGAAAAAAAGTTTATAATTGATTGAGTTATTTTAGGACCAATTTCATCAATATTATTTAGTTCTTCTTTGCTAGCTTTTTCTAAATTTTCTAAAGTTTTATATTTTCTGGCTAAAAGTTTACTTACATTTGCTCCAACTAAAGGTATTCCAAATGCACAAATCAATTTATTTAATTGATTATCTTTAGACTCTTCAATAGCATTGATTAAATTTTTTACTGATTTTTGTCCCATTCTTTCTAATTCAAGTAACTTTTGTTTTTTGTCTTTTAAATAATATAGATCAGAAACATCTTTAATTAAATTATTTTCTAAAAGTTTAGAAACTATTGATTCACCTAAACCTGATATATCCATACCATTTTTAGAAACAAAATATCTTATTTTTCTATCTAATTTTGCAGGACACATTGGATTAGAACACTTTTTATATGCTCCATCTTCTTTATAAACTGCCCTAGATTCACAAACTGGGCATTTATCTGGTAATTCATATTTTTCTTGATTAGTCCGCTTATCCATATTTACTTTAATTACTTGTGGAATAATATCTCCTGCTTTTTGAATTAATACATAATCTCCTATTCTAATATCTTTTTGATCAATATAGTCTTGATTATGCAATGTAGCATGACTAACAGTACTCCCAGCAACAAAAACAGGCTTTAAATCAGCTGTTGGTGTTAATACTCCTGTTCTTCCTACATGAACATTAATATCTTCTATAACAGTTTCTACTGTCTCAGCAGGGAATTTATAAGCTATTGCCCATTTCGGTGATTTAGTACGAACTCCTAGCTTTTTTCTTTTATCTAAATCATCAACTTTTATAACCATTCCATCTATATCGTAAGCCAAATTATGTCTAAAATCAATCATTTCTTGACAATAGTTATAAACTTTTTGAATATCTTTAAATTCTTTTATTACTGATACATTTATATTTAACTTCTTCAAATAATTCAAACCTTGTTTATGAGTTTGAAATTCTTTTTTAGATTCTAAAATATCGAAAACAAAAAAATCTAGTGGTCTTTTAGCTGCCTCTTTGGTATCTAATTGTCTCAAAGAACCTGCAGCAGCATTTCTAGGATTAACAAATGTATTTTTACCTTCTTCTTCTCTTCTTTCATTTAATTCTTTAAAATCTTTTTTCCTTATAAAAACTTCTGCTCTTAAGGTCATATCTATAGGCTCTTTTAATTTCAAAGGTAAACTCTTAATAGTTTTAAGATTTTCTGTAATATCTTCACCTACTAATCCATTTCCTCGAGTTGCTCCTTTAACAAATTTACCATCTTTATAAGTTAAACTTACAGATAAACCATCGATTTTATATTCAACAATATAATTTATATTTTTTACCTTTTTTATAACTCTTTTTTCAAAATCAAGTAAATCCTGTTTATCAAAAGCATTATTTAAACTAAGCATTTTTACATTATGCTCAACCTTTTCAAATTCATCTAAAACTTTTGAACCTACTTTTTGACTAGGTGAAGTCTCTGTTTTATACTCAGGGTATTTTTCTTCTAATTCAATTAATTTTTTTAACAATTTATCATACTCACTATCTGTTATTTCTGGATCATTTAGTGAATAATATTTATGATTATGATATCTTATTTCTTTTTTTAAGTTTTCAATTTTTTCCTTTATCATTATATCACCTCAATTGGCGCAATATCAATCATTAATTTTTTCATACCTTGATTTGGAAATGCTATAGTTACAATATCTTCTTTTAATTCAATAATAGTTCCAACTCCAAATTGTTTATGTTTTACTTTTTTTCCAGGTGAAAATCCTGATGTATCTTTTTTTACTTCATTTTTATTATTTTGAGTAATTAAACTCTTTTGATCATATTTTTTTAAATTCTCAGGTATTTCTTCTAAAAATCTAGACGATTCATTTCTATGATTTCTTCCATATAAAAGTCTTGAAGTTGCATGTGTAATGAAAAGTCTTTTTTGAGCACGAGTTATTCCTACATAACAAAGTCTTCTTTCTTCCTCAATATCTTCTTCATTATCTTTTGACATATATGATGGAAAAATATTTTCTTCCATTCCTACTAAAAATACATTAGGAAATTCTAATCCTTTAGCACTGTGGACAGTTAACATTAATACACCTTTTTGCTCATCATCCATTGTATCTACACTTGTTTGTAAAGTGACTTCTGCTAAAAAATTAGATAAAGCTTCATCTTCATTTTCTTTTACAAATTCTTCGATTACAGACTTAAACTCTAATATATTTTCAATTCTAGTTTGAGCTTTAGTAGTTCCTTTTAATTTTAATTTTTCCATATATTTAGATTTTTCTAAAATATGTTCAAAAATTTCTAAAGCATTTTTAGAATCTAATAATTTTCTTGAATTTCTGATTATTTGTCTAAATGCTTTATATTTATTCTTAGCCCTTGTCGAAAGTTTATCAACAGACTCAATTTCTAATAAGCCTTCGTAAAGTGAAAGACCTCTTTTATCACAAAAATTTACTAATTTTTCTACACTTCTTTTTCCTATACCTCTTTTAGGAACATTTACAACTCTTTCAAAAGCTACATTATCTAAAGGATTTTGTATAAGTTTTAAATAACCTAATACATCTTTTATTTCTTTTCTTTCATAAAACTTTAGACCTCCAAGAATCTGATAAGGAATTCCTTTTTTCATAAACTTTTCTTCTAGAGCTCTTGATTGAGCATTTGTTCTATATAAGATAGCAAATTCATCATAATTTTTTTCTTTGAATTGTTTTATCTTTTTATATACATAATCTGCTTCATCATTTTGATTATAAGCTTCATAAGTATAAATAAAATCCCCTTTATCCTTGTCAGTCCAAAGATCTTTAGGTTTTCTAGATCTATTATTTTTTATTACCTCATTTGCAGCTTTTAAGATATTTTTAGTAGATCTATAATTTCTTTCTAATTTAATAATTTTTGCATCTTTATAATCTTTTTCAAATTCATGAATATTTCTAATATCTGCACCTCTAAATTTATAAATAGATTGATCTCCATCACCTACAGCACAAATATTTCCACCTTCACCTGCTAAAAGTGAAGCAAATACATATTGAGCGTAATTTGTATCTTGATATTCATCTATTAAAATATGTTTAAATTTATCTTTATAAAATTCTAATACTTCTTCATTTTCATTTAATAAATAAATAGTTTTATTTATTAAATCATTAAAATCCATTGCGTTAGAATTTTCAATTCTCTTTTGATACATTTTATATATTTTTATAAATTTTTCATATTTAAAATCATCACCGTGAATTTTTTCAAATTGTACTGGATCAATCAATTCATTTTTAGCCATAGATATAATATTCATTACCATTTTAGGCTTAAATTTTTTCTTATCAATATTTAATTTATCCATACAATTCTTTATTACTGTTTTTTGATCTAATGTATCGTATATAGTAAAATCACTTGTGTATCCAATTTTTTTAGCATTTCGTCGTAATATTTTTAGACAAATTGAATGAAAAGTTCCCATCCAAAGTCCAAAAGGATTACCTTTTAATAATTTATTAATTCTTTCTTTCATTTCATCAGCAGCTTTATTAGTAAATGTTATTGCTAAAATTTCACTTGGAAAAACATTTTTATTTTCTATTAAATAAGCTATTTTATGAGTTAAAACTCTAGTTTTTCCACTACCTGCTCCTGCTAAAACTAATAAAGGACCATCAATTTTTTCTACAGCTTTTCTTTGCTGAGTATTTAAATTACTTAATTCCATATTCACTCCAAACTATTTATTTCTACTAAAAAAAGAAATCCAAAGATTTCTAAAAACTAATATTATAATATCATGTTTTTTAAAAAAATAAAACCTAACTAAGAAAATAGTTAGGTTATTTTAATTATAATAAATGTATCCCAGCTTCTTTACAATCTTGTACCATTTTATCTGGCCAAATACTTGCTTGAACTTCACCTATATGAGCTTTTCTTAAAAAGAACATACATATTCTAGATTGACCAATTCCTCCACCAATTGAAAGTGGTAATTTCCCATCTATAAGCATCTTATGAAACTTTCTTTCTTTTCTTTCTTCACAACCTCTAATTTTAAGTTGTTTTTCTAAAGCATCTTTATCTACCCTTATTCCCATTGAAGATAATTCAAAAGCCCTTTTTAATACTGGGTTCCAAAATATTATATCTCCATTTAATTCCCAATCATCATAATCTGGAGCTCTTCCATCGTGCTTTTCACCTGATTTAAGTTCTCCACCAATTTTTTGAATAAATACAGCATAATGTTTTTTAGCAATTTTATCTTCTCTTTGTTGTGGTGTTAAGTCAGGATACATATCTTCTAACTGTTGAGTAGTTATAAATTTAATATCTTTAGGTAAATTTCTTTCTAAATATGGATACTTTTCAAATAAATAAAGTTCTAAATCTCTAAAAACTTTATATATTTTTTTAACTACACTTTTTAAATATTCTTCTGTTCTTTCTTCTTTAGTTATAGCTTTTTCCCAATCCCATTGGTCTACATATATTGAATGTAAGTTATCTAATTCTTCATCTCTTCTAATAGCATCCATATCAGTATAAAGTCCTTTACCAGCTTCTATTCCATATTTATAAAGTGACATTCTCTTCCATTTAGCTAATGAATGAACAATTTCTGCTACATCTCCAGTTTCTTTAATATCAAATGCTACTGGTCTTTCTACACCATTTAAATCATCATTTAACCCTGTTTCTGGTAATACATATAAAGGGGCAGAAACTCTTGTTAAATCTAATTTTTTTGCTAAATCCCTTTCAAAAAAATCTTTTGTTTCCTTAATAGCTACCTCTGTTTCCATAAGTGACATTTTTGATTCATAACCTTCAACCATTTCTAATTTTTTCATACTTTTCCTCCTAATTATTCTTTTGACTTATCCATTTATAATAGTCTGTACTTTTTTATAAATAAAAAAAGCCTTCCATCCTTGTATAAGGACGAAAGACTATATATTCTTCGCGGTACCACCTTTTATTTACTTAATTAAGTACAGAAACTAATCGATACTCTACTGATATAACGGTCAGACCCGGTTAAATCTACTCCCTTGTGGTTTCGATTAACAGCTAGAAAATGTTTTTCAATTAAACGCTTATCACTAGGCTTACACTATCCCTAACTCGCTAACATAAACTAATTTAACATACTTCTTTTTCTCATTGCTTCAAATATTTACTTATATTTTATTAAAACTAATAATATTACATTTAGTTAATATTGTCAAATGTTTTTTAAACTTTTTTTAATTAATTACAAAATTTTAAAATATAAAATCTTTAAGATATGTTATAATTGCCTTAAGGAGTGATGTAAATGGATTTTTCAAAAAATTTAGAAAAATATGCTGAACTAGCTGTAAATGTTGGAATTAATGTACAAAAAGATCAAGAAGTTATTTTAAAAGCACCAGTAAATACAACTGATCTTGCAAGATTAATTGTTAAAAAATGTTATGAAGCAGGAGCTAAAAATGTAATAGTTAAATACTATGATGAAATATGTAAACATACTAAACTTAAAATGGCACCTGAAAAAACTTTAAAAGAAGCAAGAAAATGGGAAATTGATGGACTTTTAGAAAATCATGTTAAAAAAGGCGCTGCTTTACTTTCAATTATTTCTAACGATCCTGATTTAATGAAAGATATTGATTCTGAAAGAATGAAAACTTATACTATCACACAACAAAAAGCAAGTAAAGAATATAAAGACTATATTATGGGCGGAAACTCTGCTTGGTCATTACTTGCATATCCTAATAAAGACTGGGCAAAAAGAGTTTTTCCTGATCTAGAAGAGAAGGAAGCTATTGAAAAACTTTGGGAACACATTTTTGAAATAACTAGAATAAATAATGATAATCCTATTAAAGCTTGGGAAAATCATATTGAAAAGTTAAATGAAAAAGTTAAATTTTTAAATAATAAGAAATTTAAAAAGTTACATTATAAATCAGATAAAACTGATTTAACTATTGAGCTTTCTAAGAAACATATTTGGTGTGGTGCAGATGATAAAACTTTAGAAGAAAAAACAAATTATCTAGCAAATATACCTACTGAAGAAGTTTTTACTCTTCCTAAAAAGAATGGAGTAAATGGAGTAGTTCATAGCACTAAACCATTAAGCTATTCTGGAAATTTAATTGAAAACTTTAATATAACTTTTGAAGATGGTAAAATAGTTGATTTTGAAGCTGAAAAAGGACAAGAGTATCTTAAAAACTTAATTGAAACAGACGAAGGCTCTCAATACTTAGGAGAAGTTGCTTTAGTTCCTCATAAATCTCCTATTTCTCAAAAAGATACAATATATTTTAATACACTTTTTGATGAAAATGCATCTTGTCATTTAGCTATAGGAAATGCATATATGTCTTGTGTTGAAAACGGAAGTGTACTTACAGATGATGAACTTAAAGAAATTGGATTTAATAAATCTCTAACTCATGTTGACTTTATGATTGGATCTCCAAATTTAAATATTTATGGAGAAACTTTTGATGGAGAAGAAATTCAAATATTTAAAGATGGAAACTGGAATATTTAAGTATTAAAAAAATCGCTATCTCACGATGGCGATTTTTAAATAAAAATATCTACTAATAAACCTTCCATTTTTCCAACTTTTTTTAAAAGAGATACTCCTCTTTTTTCTTGATTTATTATTATATCAGTTATTTTAACTAATTCTTTATCAATTTCATTTATAGTTCTTAAAATCTTAGTCCTTCCACTAGCACCATAACCTCTTTTGGCATTAACAGTTAAACCAAAATCTACAGCATCTTCTACAAAATTTTTAATCATCTTTTTATAACTAAGTAAATTTTCAACAGTTCGATTATCTATTAATTCTTGACCTTTTTTATTAATTTTTTCTAAAATTTTCTCTAATTCTTGTTTTTTCTTTTCTTCTTTAGCTACATTTAAAATTTCAGTAAAAGACAATCTTTCATTACTATCTGCATTTTTAATTTTTTTCTTTATATCTTTTAATTCACTTGTTTTTTTATTTTTTCTTATCTTCATTATCTACCTCTATCTTTTCAACAATATTTACTATACCTGAAACAATGCTCATAAGCTGCGGAGGAATATTTTCCCTAATATCCATATCGATTTGATTTTTTAAAGTTTTAAAATCATCTTCTATTAAAATATCTTCTTTTTTGGCTTTTTCAATATATTCTTTACTAATTTTATCTAACGCTTTATTATCTTTCATATTTTAATATCAAATCCTTTATTATTATCTAAAGATTTATCAACTAACTTTATTTTATCTTTATTAGTTTCTTTTTCATTAAATCTTACAAATACTACTTTTCCTTTTTCATAACCTATATCACTTAGATTATTCAAAAACTCATTAAAAACTTCTTTAGTATCTTTTTTAAATGATTTATTGTCATTTAAAACTTTCATATTCATATATTTATCAGTTACAGATATTTTTATACCTGTTTTACCATAGCTTTTCAAATCCATTTCAAAATATAAAGTTGTATTCTTCCAATCTAAGCTCTCACTTTCTTTTTTCGAATTAATAAAAAGATCAATATTTTTTATTTTTCCATTGGCAACATAAGGAATATTTAAAAAGTTATTTTGCATATTTGCATTTACTTCTACTTTATTTAATAATTGATTACCTCTTAAATTACTTAAACTCTCTTTAGATTCAAAACTAGTCTCATTATTTGAAAGCTTTAAAAGCATAGATTTTAAATTTTTCAAATCTATATTTTGGTTTTCATCTTTTTCTAAATTTTGAATTACTTCAGATTCATGATTAAGACCCGTTTTTCTTAAAATTTCAACTTGGTCTCTAACACCTTTAGGTTCTTTATTATATAACTTAGATTTAACTTCATTTAAATCATTTTTATTAAATAAAATTTCCTTTGCTTTAGATTCCATAAAGGCTTTTATTTTAACATCTTTTGGTTTAAAATCTATTTTTTCTAATTTTTTTAAAATATTTTTCAATATTTGTTTTGATTTATTAATATTATTTGATTCTAAAAGATCTTTCGCTTCTTTTAATTTAGAAGACATTTGTATTAAATCTTTTTCTTGTTTCATTGATGTATATAAAGTAATATTTGATTTCATTATAATTTTATCAAAATTCTTAATTACCTTTTGTAAATCATTTGAACTAGGTTTATTATTTATCATATTTTTAATTAGCTCTTTATTTTTATTTTGGAAAGTATCAAATTCCTTTTTAACTTGAGTCATTTTTTTATTTGTTTTTTGTACTAAAAACTTTTTAAAATTATCATTTACTAAAAAGTCGTTAGGTAAACCTATATCTTGTTTTAAATTATCTAATACTTCTTTTACCTGTTTATTTAAACCTTCTAAATTATCTTCTGGTTTTTTTATATCTTCAATTAAATCTTTAGCTATTTTTTTATCATTTTCTTTTAGATCTTTTTCGTTATTTATAAATTTTTTTAAATTATTTTTTAAATTATTCTTTAAATTTTTTTTTGAATTATCTTCTGAATTATCTTTTGAATTTAACTTATAATCAAATTCTTCTAAAAAAGACTTAACAAATTCATCTGAAAAATTATTTGTTTTTAAAAGTTTTTCATAATTAATTTCATTTTTTTCAAAGAACTTTTCTAAAGTAGATATTATTTTAGAATAATCTAAATTCATATTTAAAGTTTTATGTATAGCTTTTAAATTTTTAGAAGTTAAATCAATATCTTTTTTTAAAAGAGTGTTTAAAGAATTAAGCTTTGTAGTAAAATCTCCTTCTAATTCTTTAAATATATTTTTCACTTTATCAATATTTTCTTTACTAACCTCTATATTATTATCTTTTAAAACATCGTATATTTTTTTATTTTCTTTAGTAGTTTTAATACCTTTTTTAGTTAGTTCATTTTCAGTATCTACGACTTCTTTTTTAGTCTTTTCTACATTTTGACTATTTGGCTGTTTTAAAAAAGAATTTATTTTCATAAAATTACCTCCATTAATAATATCGGCAATTTATTATTTTTTTTAATCACCAATTATCTTTTGCTTACTAGATTTAACTACTTCTTCATTATTATTAGAATTAATAACAGCTGCAATTATTAATAAACCTCCAAAAATTTGTCTGAAATGTAAAAGTTCTCCATAATAAAAATAACTAAATATTAAAGTTACTAAAGGTATAAAATTAATAAACAGTGAACTTTTAGAAATACCTAATTTTTTCATTGCATAATTATATGAAAAAAATCCGATAGTTGATGCAAATATACCTAGCATAAAAACATTTATAATCGTTTCTTGATTAACTAAATCAAGATGATTATTTTCTACAAAAATAAATGGGAAAGCAAAAGCAGTACCAAATACAAATTGATAATAAACTATTTTAAATTGATTATATTTATCAAACAATTGCTCAGTTGACAAAGAATAAATTACCCAGGAAATAATTGCAAAAAACATCATTATGTAACCTTTTAGAGCACTAGATTTAAACATTGAATTTAAACTTAAATCTTTAGATATAATTATTGCTACTCCAATTAAAGAAATTATTCCACTAATAATCATTCTTTTAGTCATTTTTTTATGTTTTCTTATACTTTCTCCAATCATTGTAGCTATCGGTAAACCTGCTAAAATTAAAGACGCAGCAGAAGGTCTTATATATTTAACACCATTGTTTTCAAAATAAAAATATACAGTTATACCTACTCCACCTGCTAGTATAAAGTATTTTAAATCTTTCCTTTTAATTTTTAAATCTCTTTTAGTAATTATTGCAATTGTTGAAAGTATAATTAAGGCAATAGAAAATCTTAAAAAACAAAGTGTCATAGGTTGTAAAGCCTTAAGTGCTATTTTTGAATTTAAAAAACTAAGTCCCCAAGCTATTACTGCTATAAAAATAGCTATATATCCTTTTTTCATATTTCCCCCTATTTCGAATTTATATCTTTGCCTGCTACATATGCACTACTAAATGCCCATTGGATATTGTATCCTCCTGTATTTCCATCAACATCTATTACTTCGCCTATAAAGTATAAACCATTAACTTTTTTAGTTTCTAATGTCTTTTTATTTAATTCCTTTTTATCTATTCCGCCAATTGTAACCATAGCATTATTTAAATTACCAACATTTTTTATTACAACTTTGAAATCTATTAATTTATGTATAATTCTTTTTCTATTCTTTTTACTAAGTTGTGCTGATTTAATTTCTAGGTTAATATCTTTTAAAATCACTTTCAATAATTTTTCTGCTAAATTTAAATCTAAAAGAGCATTTTTTACTTGTTTTTTAGAATGTTTTTTTAAAATATCTAAAATCTTTCGATCAGCTTCCTGGTAAGTTAGTTTTAAAAAATTGATCTTTAAATTATCTTCCTTTCTAAAATATCTAGAATTATTAATAATAACAGGACCAGAAAGACCTTTATGAGTAAACAATATATCACCCGAATAATCATCTATCTTTTTATTTTTTCTATATAAATCAATATTTACATTAACTGATATTCCTGATAAAGACTTTAAAGGTCTTTTTAAATTTATATTACTCAATCCATTTTTTAATTTAACTACATTTATATTTAAATCTTTTGCAAAATCATATCCATCACCTGTAGATCCAGTCTTAGGATAAGTTCTTCCACCAGTTGCAACAACTAATTTATTTGATCTATAAATATTATTAGTAGTATTAACAATAAATCTATTATTTTTCTTTTTTACTTTTAAAACCTTTTCATTATATTTTAAATTTTCATTTATTTCTTTTGTTAAAGTATCTAAAATATCGCTAGCCCTTAAACTTTTTGGAAAAATTTTGCCATCTTCTCTTTTAAATATTTTAATACCTTTATTTTTAAAAAAATCTAAAACATCTTTATTTGAAAATTTAGACAAAGCATATCTAACAAATTTTTTTGAATAACCATATTTTTCAAAGAAAAATCTTATACTTTCTGAATTTGTAAAATTACACTGTCCATTACCTGTTATTAATAACTTTTTACCAGGTTTTTTATTTTTTTCTAAAATCAAAAAATCTTTTTTTAATAAATTGCCTAACATTAAACCTGCAGGTCCAGCTCCTACAATAATAACATCTTTTTTAATCATATTCACCTCTTTTTTACAAAAAAAATAAAAAAGCATTAAATGAATAATGCTTTTTTAGTTAAAGTCATAATTTAATTACATCTTTAGCCAAAGGACCTTTGTCACTGTCTAAAATTTTAAACTGAACAATTTCTCCTTCTTTTAAAGATTTTTTACCATTTGATTTAATCGCTGAGTAATGGACAAATATATCTTCATGGTCTTTTTCAACCGATATAAATCCAAAACCTTTTTTAGGATCAAACCATTTTACTATTCCTTTTTTCATGTGGAAAATTTCCTCCGTCTTACTTATATATATAAATGTATAAAATTAATTATAATTTACTTACATTTTCAGCTTGAGGACCTTTTGCACCTTCTACTACTTCAAATTCAACGTCTTGACCTTCTTCTAAAGTTTTAAAACCATCTGATTGAATAGCTGAGAAATGTACAAACACATCTTCTTCATCTTCAACTGTTATAAATCCAAAACCTTTTTCCGCATTAAACCATTTAACTGTACCTTGTTTCATTAAAATATACCTCCAAAATTATTACTTAAAATTTACTTAACTATTCAACAATCAATTGTTTTAAAACCCTCTGTGATTTTATAATGAAATTATAAAATTAATTATAATTTAGTTACATTTTCAGCTTGAGGACCCTTTGCGCCTTCTACTACTTCAAACTCAACTTCTTGACCTTCTTCTAAAGTTTTGAAACCATCTGACTGAATAGCTGAGAAATGTACGAATACATCTTCTTCGCCTTCAACTGTTATAAATCCAAAACCCTTTTCTGCATTAAACCATTTAACTGTACCTTGTTTCATTAAAATATACCTCCAAAAATTTATCTCTCTATTTCTTCTACTCATTTATAATAACACAGGAATTTATCTAAGTCAAATTTAATTTAAAATTTTAGAAATCTTCTTATAAACTAGCAAAGTAATTATTGATAAAATAATCCCTTTAAAAATATTGAAAGGGAAAACACCAAATAATAAAAGTGTTTTTAAATCAACAATATGAGCATTTACTACTGTCCCCATTTTTACTATTGTTTCTATAGGTAACATCATAACCTTAGAATAAAAAGGGATAATTATAAAGTAGTTAGCCAAAGTTCCGATAACTCCCATACTAACTATACCTATTATTAATCCAATAATTGCAGATTTTTTTGTCTTATTTCTTTTATAAATCAAAGCTGCTGGTAATACAAGCGCACTTCCTACAATAAAATTTGCAAATTCACCAACTCCTTGAGTAGAAGTCTGTAACAAATGCATTAAATTTTTAAAAAGTTCAATTAGTACTCCTGCTAATGGTCCTAAAGCTAATCCTGCAATCAATGCTGGTAAATCACTTAAATCTATTTTTAAAAATCCAGGAAAAAATGGTACTGGAAATTCAATTTGCATTAAAATAAAAGCCATTACAGAAAAAAGTGAAATTTTCGCCATCATAGAAACTGATAAATATTTATTAGTATTTCTTTGCATATTTCCTCCTTAAAACAAAAAAACTGAAGTAAAAACTTCAGGTGAATTAATAATCTTTTCTCATCCAGACTTTACTGTCGGTACTGGAATTTCACCAGCTCAGCTAATGCTCGCGGACTATACCGCCGGTTAGGAATTTAACCTACCCTAAAGATCTTACATTATATATACTTTTTTTAAAATTTATCATAAAAAATTTTAAAAGTCAAATTTGACATAAGTCTATTATTAAACTATACTAAATGAGAAAAGTTATCACTTGCTCTTGTAGAGTATTTATAATAAAATTATAATAGGAGTTGATTATATGAAAAACAAAATAAAAGTTGCAATTTTAGTATTTAGTTTAATATTTACAAGTATTTTATTTATTAGTTGTAATAAAGAACAAACTAAGGATTTACAAACTGATAAAGTAGCTGTTTCAATTATACCTCAAAGAACATTTTTAAAAAACATTGTTAAAGATGAACTAGAAATTTTAACATTAATTCCATCAGGAAGTTCACCAGCAAGTTATCAACCATCACCTAAAACATTAGAGAAATTAGAAAATTCAAGTATATATTTTTCAATTGGTGTACCTACAGAAAAAGCTAATATTATTCCTTTTATAAAAGATAATGAAAATCTTAAGATTGTTGATTTAGCTAAAAGAGTCGATGAAAAATACGAACCTAATTATCTTGATAATGATAAAAAAGCCAGAGATCCTCATATATGGTTATCTGTTAAACGCGCTATAGTAATCGTAGATGAAATGAAAAATGAATTAATTAAAAAATATCCAGAAAAAGAAACTGTGTTTACTAAAAATGCTAATGAATATATTAATAAACTTAAAAATTTAGATGAATATATAACGAATAAAAGCAATAAGTTAGAAAGTAATTCATTTATAATATTCCATCCATCATATGGTTATTATTCAAATGAATATAACTTAAATATGGTACCTTTAGAAATCGGTGGAAAAAAAGCAAGTATAAAAAGACTACAAAAAATAATAAATTTTGCTAAAGAAAAAAATATTAATACTTTCTTTTATCAAGAAGAAATGAGTAAAAAACAAATAGACTTAATTTCAAAAGAACTAGATGGTAAAGTTGTTAAACTTAAACCTCTAGGTAAGGATTATATACAAAACCAAAAAATATTAATTGATACTTTGGCAGGTGAGTAAATGAATTCATTAATAGAACTTAAAAATATTAGTGTAGGATATAATAATACTAATGTTTTAAAAAATGTTAATTTAAATATTAAAGATAATAAATTTATTACTTTAATAGGCCCTAATGGTGGCGGAAAGACTACTTTAATGAAAACTATTTTAGGTTTTTTAACCCCTAATTCTGGTACTATAAGAAAAAAAGAAAATTTAAATATAGGATATGTACCTCAAAAAGATAGTTTTGAAAAATCTTTTCCTATAAAAGTAAAAAATGTTGTTTTATCCGGTATATTAAGTGATAAATTATTTTTTCATAAATATTCTAAAAAAAATAAAAATAAATTAAGAGATATTTTAAATTTACTTGAGATAAATGATTTGAAAAATAAACAAATAAATGAATTATCTGGTGGAGAAATGCAAAAAGTTTTTTTAGCTAGAGCATTAATACAAGAACCTAATTTACTACTGCTAGACGAACCTTTTGCAAATATAGATAGTGAATCTAAAAATAAATATCTTAAATTATTAAAAGATTTATCTGAAAATATGTCTATTTTACTAATATCTCACGATATAAGTGTTATATCATCTTATACAGATGATGTTATTTGTATTAATAAAGATGTTCATTATCACGACAGTAATACATTAACTAATAAGGAATTACAAAATACTTACGGCTGTCCGGTTGAATTAGTAGGTCATGGTATTCCTCATAGAGTTTTTCCTGTTCATAATAAAAAGGAGGAAACTAATGCTTGATATATTAAGTTATAACTTTTTTCAAAATGCACTTATAGGTAGTTTATTTGCTAGTATTATTGCTGGCATTATTGGCACTATTATAGTAGAAAAAAAATTAGTAATGTTAAGTAGCGGAATAGCACATATTTCATTTGGAGGAGTAGGGTTAGGATTTTTTCTTCAAATAAACCCTATTTGGGGGGCTTATTTATTATCAGGTTTAGCTTCTATAGGAATTGTAAAAATTAATAATACTGAAAAATCATATCCAGATACAATAATAGGAATGTTTTGGGCATTTGCAATGGCTCTTGGGATATTATTTATTTATTTAGCACCAAGTTATCCACCAGATGTTAATTCATACCTTTTTGGAGATATTTTAACTATTTCAACTACTAATATATATTTGATTATTGCTACAACAATTGCAACTTTAGCAATTTTTATTGCTTTTTATAATCATTGGATTGCTTATTTATTTGATTCTAATTATTTTAAAATTTTAAATATTAATAAAAAAATCTTTGATTATTTATTATTTTTATTAATTACTATAACTATAATAGCATTAATTAAATTAGTCGGTATTATTTTAGTAATTGCCTTACTAACTATTCCACCTTCTTTAGCAAAGTTATTTAGTAAGTCTTTTAAAAAAATTATATTTTTATCATCTATATTTTCACTTATATTTATGGTTCTTGGATTATTTTTATCTTATCATTTAAATATACCTTCTGGAGCTACTATAATAATTACAGGATTTATAATTTATATATTTACTTTTATAATAAAAAGATAGGAAAAAATCCTATCTTTTTAAAAAGTATGTCCTTTTTTAGGTACAATACATATGAATTTTAATTCCTCATCTCCAGTATTTTTAAACTGATGAGTCTCATTTTTCTCAACATAAGCAATAGAACCTTCACTAATCTCTTGTTCTTTACCATCTAAGAACAATGTACCTTTGCCTTTTAAAACGTAATTAATATGTGGCCAATCATGTCCGTGCTTAGGAGTAAAACCTCCTGGCTTTAATACAAATTCTCTCATAACATGACTATCCCAACCATCATCAGGTCCAATTAATACTTTCATTATAGCATCTTTTACTTCAGGATGATCAATCTTTTTAGATTCAACTTTCTTTTCATGACTTAACATTTCTTCCTCCTTTTTAATTTACAATTTATATTTAATAAATTATTTTAGGATCTTTTCAGATCTACTCTTATCATCTTCTAAAAAATTTTTTCAATAAAAATCTTATTATTTTTTATTATATAATCTATAATAATAGTTTTACCCAAATATTTATTGACTAACCTATTTTTCTTATTATATATTTTATATAAATTTAACTCAATTAACAACCTTTCTATATAAATAATTTCATCATAATCAAATGAAATTATATTTTCTAAGGCATTATTTTTAAGTTTATATTTTCGATTCCAAATTTCTCTAATATCTCTTTTAGATTTTAAAGCTAAATACTTCTTCTTATTTATATTATTTGATAATTTTTCTTTTAAAAAATATTTTTTATTCAATAATACTTTTAGCTTATCTTCAATATTTTTTATTTCTAATTGAAATTTCTTTATTTTTTTATTATTTTGTTTAATTATATCCTTAAACTGATTCGACTTCTTTTGCTTAATATATAATTTTTCCTTTTTTAAAATCAACTTATTTTCTATTTTTTTTATCTGCTTTTCTACTCTAGGCTTTTTAAAATTAATCTTTTTTAATTTTAATAAATTATCAGATAATTTATCTATTTCTTTATTTAAATCTCTAATACTTAAATTAATTTTTTCTTTTTTATTTATATTTTCTTCTTTTAAATTAATTACATCAATTAATTCTTTTTCTAAATTTTTAGTTTTGTTTTTATTTTTTAAAACTTTTTCATTATTAATTTTTAAATCCTTTTTAATATCTTTTATTTTTTTATCTAATCTTAAATATTTTTTATTCTTTTTATTATAACTTTCTTTTATCTCTGCTCTATATTTAAAAGATAAAGTTTTCTTATAAGATGGAAAAAACTTTTCATTTTGAGCATTTCTTTGAAATAAAATAAATTGTGATAATAAAATATATTCTAATTCTTTATTTAATTTATAAATATTTAAATTATCAATATATATAATTATAAGTATAAATAATAACTCATTTGTTAAATCCATTTTCAAAATGTTTTTTTTGATTATTTTTTTTATAATGTCTTCAACCTCTATATTTTTAAAATTATCATTTTTTGAAAAAACTTCTTTTAAATAATCAATAGAGTTTAAATCTTCAAATTTAATTTTTTCTAATAAGTCTTTAATATCTAAAATTATTTTTTCATAAATAAAGTCTGATTTTTGACAATAAGTTAAACTCTTTTTATCAAAATAATAAAAATATATTGTATCTATTATTCTATAAGATAAACCAACATTTTTCTTATTATTAAAATAATTACTATTGACTATTTTTAGAATCTTACTTATAATTTTGTCATTTGATATATTAATTTTTTCTTTTTTAGATAGTAAATCAAATATATTTTTTTCAATATTATTCTCAAGATTATTTTTCCTAGATACTTTATCAAATATTTTTTTAGCCTTATTTTTATATTTATTTAAAAAGAATTTATTTATATTTTTTTTATTAAAAAGACTAAAGATTTTTAATTCTTCAACTAACAAATTATATGAAATTTTGTTAAATCCATTTATAATTTCAGACATATAATTTCTCCTATCTACTTGTTAATTCTTTTTGTTTTTTTATTTTAATAATAACTGTAGTTCCTTTATTTAATTTAGACTTTATTTCTAACTTAAATTTATGTTTATCAATTATTTGTTTAGAAATATATAGACCTAAGCCATAGCCTTTAGAATTTTTATCATTTTGATAAAACATTTCTTTAATATTTTCCATATCTTTTTCAGATATTCCTATACCTTTATCTTTTATTTTAATTAATAAATAATCTTTTTCATCTATTAGATTAAAAATTATTTCTTTATTAGAATATTTTAAAGCATTATTAAAAACATTTTCTACTACTCTTTTTATATTTGTTTTATCTAATATAGATTTCCCAATAATTTTATCATTTTTTATAATAATTTTTCTATTTTTTTGTTTAGACAAACTTTTCATTTCTTCAATTAAAGTATTTGAAAAACTTTTTAAATCAACTTCTTCTTTATTTAAATTAGTTTCTTTAGTCACTTCATAAGCTAATTCTAATTCATTACGAATAATATTTTCCATATCTTTTACACTTTTATTAATTTTATCTAAATATTTTTTATTATCTTCATCAATAGATAATAATAATACATCACTATATCCTTTTATCAAAGTCAAAGGCGTTCTTAAATCATGAGACAATTTTGAAATAAACACTAAGGTATTATCATATATTTTTAAAGCCTTTTCTGTATATTTTTCTATTTCAAACTTATCCATTTTAGATACAATAATTGATGAATTTTTCTCTAGCTTATGTATATTATTACCTCTACTTAAATCATTGTCAAATTCATTTATATTTCTTTTTAAAGATTTATCAAAAATATTTGATTTTTGTATTAACTTTTCAAATTTTTTATTTACTCTTTTTATAGGAGCTATTATAATGTCTGCCAAAAATAATGAAATTAATATAGAAATCAGTATTCCTATAAATCCAATATTATATACATTATTTAATAATATATTTGTTTTTTCATTTATTTCTTCTTTTTTTATTAAAGCAATTATTTTATAATTTAAATCTTTCATATCTCTAGTAATTATTATCCTATCTTTATAATCACTTTTATTTTTATCAAATAAAGTAGTTATCTTGTCTTTATCTGGATGAGAAATAATTCTTCCTTTTGAATCTAAAATAATATAATAACCTTTTTCACCTAATGCCATTTTTTCTATAAACCCTGATATATAATCTGCTTTTATAGCAATACCTGAAAAACCTATTAATTTATTATCTTTGAAAATCGGAGATAAACTTATTAATATTAATTCCTGATCAGATTTTGCAATTAAAATATCGCTAGTAACTGTTTTTTTACTATTTTTACATATTTTAAAATATCTTCTACTAGATAAATCTAAATCTTTAGCACTTTTCATAGTAGTAGATTCCATTTTTCCATTTTTATTTAATAGAAAAAAATCTTTATAATAAGAGTTTTTATTTTTATCTTTCATTAAATCAATCAAATATTTATTTAATTCTATATTAGAAACTTTGCCTTTGAAAAACTGCTTAATCTTATAATTTTCAGACAATTTTTCAGTCTCTTTCTCATTTAATTTAATTAAATAATCAATATTTTCACTAGCTCTTTTTAATTGTATATCCATAATTTCTTCTTGATTTTCTTTTAATAATCTCATTGAATCATTATAAACAAAATAAATAATAAATATAATTAATACAGAAGTGAATAACCCAATTGAAATAACTATTTTATTTTTTATTTTCATATATTCTCCTTGTATTCGTAAATATATTATATCTTAAAAATGAAAAAATAAAAATTAAAAACCATATACAAATTAATGCATATGGTTAAATTAATGTTTTATAAAAATAAATGTCCAAATGAAGCAGCCAAAATAATAGCTAATACTGTTCTTTCAAACCAAATAATCAATATATCCTTTATACTAATTGGAATATCAGTAGATAAAATACAAGGAATTGAAGCTGAAAAAAATAAAATAGCTGCTACTGAAACTACACCAATTACATATTTTGTTAGCAATGAAGCTCCTGTTACTAGTAAAGCTGGTAAAAACATTTCAGCAATTTCTATTGCACATGCTTCTGCAGCTAATAAAGGCTCTGGAATTTTCATAATTAATGTAAATGGATAAAATATATATCCTATTCCTTTAAAAATAGGAGTATATTTAGCTAAAATTAATCCTAATAAACCTACAGACAATATTGAAGGTAAAATACTCATTGCCATTTTAAAACCATCAATTAAATTTTCTTTTATACCTTTAATTAAATCATCACTAATAGATGCAGATTTTAATCCTTCATTATAGGCAGATTTCAAAATATTTCCTTCAATCTCTGGCTCCTTTATAGGTTCATCAGTTGCATATTCATCAGACTTTTTACTCAAAGGATATATTCTAGTAGTTATCGCTGTTATTAAAAAAGTAATAAACAAAGTAGACCAAAAATAAAAATTCCATTTATCCATTAAACCTAAAGTTTTAGCGACTATTATCATAAAAGTCGCACTTACAGTCGAAAAGCCTGTAGCAATTATAGAAGCTTCTTTAGCAGAATATTTTCCTTCCTTATAAACTTTGTTTGTAATTAATAAACCTATAGAATAGCTGCCTACAAAAGACGCTACAGCATCTATTGCAGATCTTCCAGGTGTGTTCCAGATAGGATTCATAATTGGTTTTAATAAAACACCTATAAATTCTAATAAACCATATCCAACTAAAAATGCTAAAAATATAGCACCTATTGGAACAATTAAACCAACTGAAATAGCTAATTTATCATACAAAAAAGGTATCATATCAGGTTCAAATAAAAATTTAGGCCCTATCTTTGTAATAGCCATAAAAGCTACAATAATTCCAAATAATTTAAATACAGACATAAATCTATCAAATAAGCTTTTATCCCAAGTTTTTTTGATAAATGGGTAAATACCGCCTAAAATGATTACAACTAATGCATAATAAGAACTAAAAGTAGAAAAATTAGTTTTTATAAATGTAACAATATGATCTAAAGGTATAGTTTTTTCACCATTTAACGTTATAGGTATAAAAAACACTAAAATTCCTACAGCTGACATTAAATAAAAATTCAATTTGTCTTTAAAAGATGCTTCAAAATTATTTACTTTATCTTTTTCCATTTTCCCTCCTTAAAGTTTGAATTTTCTAACAATTTACTTATTATATATTTTATCTTTATTTTTAATATTTTTTGTAATAAAATAATAATGATATAAATTTGTTATTAAATCGTTAGATTTAAGGAGTACATTATGTATAAACTATTAGTAGTTGATGATGAAAAAGAAATTGTAAACATGATTGATACCTTTTTAAAAAATTTTAACTATAAAATCATAAAAGGGTATTCTTCATTAGATGCTTTAGCTTTAATCGATAAATCTATTGATTTAGTAATTTTAGATATTGCATTAAATAAAGAACCAAATGCCGGCATTACTATTTGTAAAAAAATAAGAGAAAAATATAATACTCCAATTATATTTTTAACTGCTAAAACAAACTCTATTGATCAAATCAAAGGTTTTAATGTAGGAGCAGATGATTATATTACAAAACCTTTTGATTTAATGTTACTCGCTAGTCGAATTAAAGCTCATCTTAGAAGAGTTAATGACTACGATTTAAATAAAAAAGATATTTTAAAAGTTAAAGATCTTAAATTAAATACTAAATCAAAAAGAGTCTTTAAAGGTGAAAAAGAACTTTCTTTATCAGAACACGAATATAATTTACTTGTTTATTTATTATCTAATAAAAATATAATTTTAAGTAAAAAATCGATTTTAGAAAATGTGTGGAAAAGTCAACATTATAATGATAATAATGTTAACACATCTATTATGAGATTACGCAAAAAATTAGATGATAATAAAGATAAATATATTGAAACAATACATAGCCGTGGTTATATAATAAAAGATTCTTAAACAATATCTACGTCCTTCAAAGTTTTTGTTGATATTTTATGAATATCTTTATATATATTACTACTTTTTTCATTGTATTTTTTAATTTTTTTCATAACCTTTTTTTCATTTTCTTCATTTTTTATAATTTCAGTTTTAAACATTTTTAAAACTTTTAAAATTTCAGATATTTTTTTATCCATTTCTTCAAAACCTTGATAAGTTTCACTAACAATAATATTTTGCCCATCAAGGTTGCTTTCAGTTTTCGAAATAGACTCAACAACATTATCTATTTCATTTAAAATATTTTTATTTACTTTTTCTATGTTTTCAATTGATTTAGAAACATCTTCTGATAGTTTTCTTATTTCATTAGCCACTACACTAAAACCTTGCCCTGCGTCACCTGCTCTTGCTGCTTCTATTGTAGCATTAAGTGAAAGTAAATTAGTTTGGTCAGCAATACTATTTATTTTTTCTGTTATTAAATTAATTTTACTTGCTGAATCTTTTAACTCTTTAATTTCACTACTAACCTTATTAATATCATTTGCTGTCTCTAAAGTTTTAACAATAAATGATTCTAACTTTTCAATACCTTTTTTATTTTTTTCATTTAATTCTAAATTTTTATTAATCACATCTGATATTTTATCATTTAAATCGTTTGAAATATTAGTATTTATTTTTAAATCTAGCTCTTTACTTTTTTCTAACTTCTCTTTAATCTTTTTAAATTCACTTATTAATTTTTCATCTTTAAAACCATCTTTTTCTTTAACTACTATTTCCTTTTCTTTATTATCTTTTTTAAAAACTAACTTTTTATTTTTCAAATGATTTGCAAAATTCAGATCTAAAAATGAAAAGTTTTTAATTAGTAATTCTTCATTTTCCTTTAGTTTCTTAAAAACGCTTTTTAACTTTTCTTTTTTAAACTTTCTATCTTTATGAAATTTTAATAAAACAACTAAACAAAATAAATTCAACACTATACTTATACCTAACATATACACCATCCTTTTATTATACTTACTTATTATTAAATGCAACTATTATTCCAAAAGGTTATAAGCTATAGCTAGCTATTTCCAAATTTTAAATATACACACTTTTACACACAAAAAAACAGACCTTTAAACTTTTAAAGATCTGTAAAAAAATTTATTTTAAAATTATATCTAATTTAGTTATTAAACCTTTTCTTAAATCTTTAGCATCTTCCCCTTTTAAAATTGGTTTATTAACATTTACTTTAGTACCATTTTTATAAGTCAAAATATATTTATTTATTTGACAAGCATTTGGTCCAAAAGTATCTTTTCTATTTTCATTATGATAAACTATTAAAGTCTGACCTAAAAATCTAGCTGTATATGTGTTTTTAGGCAAACTAAATTGCTTATAGTTTAATTCATCAAAATTTATACTAGCCTTGCTTTCACTTTCAGTAAATAATTTTTTAGTTAAAACTGGATTAGGTTTAAATACTAATTCATTATTTTCATAATTAAATGGCTTTTTACCAAAACTTAAAATCGTCCACATATCAATAAATTCTGCAGTAGCTCCACTTAACCTGGCAATGTATCCTCTACCGTGATTTTTAGAATCACTATTTAAACTACTTAAAATAAATGAGCTATTTTCAAAAGTCGATCTTTTATATCTTTCAGGTGGTTGATAACAAATACCTGCTTTATTAAATGCATCTATATATTCTTTATATAATCCATTTTTTAATAACTCAAGTAAATATTTATACTCCATATGAAGCCATATAGAACCATTTTCTAACCATCCTGGTGAAAAAGCCTTTGCTCGTCCAATTTCAAAAGATTCGTTTTCTAAAGTCCCATTTACTCTATACATATCTAATTTTTTATCAAACAATTCACTTGATTTAACTGATTTGTGTAATTCCTTTAAGGCTTTGTCATTATCTAATACTTTTAAAGCTTTTACTTGACCTTCTAAGAAGTTTCCTAATGGATTTTTTTCAAATTTTGAAACAGTAACAAGTTCCATATTATCTTTAATTTTTCCTGTTTTTTCAAAATCAACTGCTTTATGAGAGTAAAACATTGTAAACAGTCCATCTTCTTTTCTAGCCTTTTTAATACTAGATTCTAATTTTTCAAGTATTAAGTCTAAAGTTTTGATTAATTCTTTTTTCGAAATTTCACTAAAAGAGTCCTCTAAATTTTCAAAACTTTTCTTTCTATAAACCTCTTTTGCACTATTACTTAAGTCCCAATATAAAAAATCATCCTTTTTATGAGACCAAGTAATTAAATTTTGTTTAATTTTATTGAAAAACTCTTTAAATATATCTATTACTAAAATATTCTTAAACTCTAATTTATCGATTGTATCTTTTAAAAATTTAGTCCATTTATAAACTTCAGCAGTTTCACCAAAAGAAGATCCAAAAATACCTGGTAAGCCATTTAATGCATCATACCATCCTGGCTTATTGGCTTCCATTTCAATACCTATGCCTGATGGATCTAAACTTGCAATTTTATTTATAAGTAAAATAGTCATTTTTTCAATCAAAGATGCTTTTAAAACTTTACCATTAACTTTTTTAAATGAACCATTTAATTCATTTTTAATTTTTTCTTTTTTGTCTAAATCTTCCTTTAAAGAATTATATTGTCTTATTCCTCTATCTGTTAAATAATACTTTTCATCTCTAGGTAAAACATAAACATAAGAATCATAAAACTTATAATCTTTTCTTAAAAATAACTCTTTTAATTTATCAGGATATATCCTTAAATAACTTTCGATTAAATCTAAATTGTAAGTCCAATGATCAACCCAGTAACCTTCATCAAAATCTGACTCTAAAATGGATTCAGATTTATCAATTATTTTTTCAAATTTTTCTTCAAATCCTTCTTCTTTCAATAAAGAGTATAGTTTTCCTACTGAATAAGGCTTAGTAATTAAATCTAATATCTTATTATTTAAATTTAGATCTTTAATATCATCTTTTAAGATAAATTTTTGACCATTTATAACTAAAGGGTTAAAACCTTCTAAACTAATCAAATCGAAAAATGTTTTTATATTATGGTCTTTAACTTCCTTATTAAAGAAAATATCGTTTCTTCTATTTTGATTTACATCTCTAAAATTACCATTTCCTTGTGAAAAATAATTAGGTTCTAAAGAAAACTTATTATAATCTCTTTCTAAATCTCCGTGTTTTCTTGAAAAAATATGATAAGTTTTTTTATTATCTTTACCAATACTTATAGGTATTCCACCTCTTAATATATTATCTAAAAAGTTTTGTTTTACATATCCATTAAATCTAGAATCACCACTATGTGTAAAGCATAAATCGGAATAAGCTTTGTGAATTTTTTTGCTTTTTATTTTTTTATTTTTAAAAAAATTTGGTTGTAAAACTTTTTCCTTTACTTTAGGTAAAATAGATTCATCTTTGATATGACCAAATATAGAATTTATTTGAATCTCTTCATTATGTGATAAAAGATTTTTTACATTACTCATTGCACATGGAAATTGATTTTCTTTCTTTTGATTATTTAAATCAATTTCTTCATTTTCAATAAAACATATTGGTTTTTTAAAACTTTTATCATAATCGAATACTTTCCCAGGATCTATAATCGGTTCATTTAATTTATTATTATAAGTAGAAATATAAAAATTTCCTGCATGTATCTCATCAACTTGTGCTTCATCTTCAGAAGATGCACTTAATGTAAAAAATGGCATTTTTTTATCTAGATGCTTTACATTAATCCAAGCTGAAACTGTTTGAGATAATTTTTTTAACGTATCATTATCAATTCCAAATGGTATAATTTTTGGCATACCATCTAAGACACTAATTGTTTTTTTATCTTTATTTAAATTTTTTACAGATAATTTTCTGACAAAACCACCAAAATTTTCATTTGGTAAAATATAATATTTAACATTAGTTTCAATATCTAAATTTTTATTTATTTCTGTAATTTCTAAACACTCTGAACTTATTTTCATCTCTGATGTTATTTTTTCATTTAACTCTATAAAAGGTTCATAAACTTTTCCATCGATTTTTATAAAAGTTCTAAAACCTTTAGTCTCAACATTTTCATAAGATTTATTAGCTGGAAAAAATTCCATTAATGGATTATCTTTACTTTCTATTCCAAAACTAGCAATACCTTGGCCTCTATTAACATAAAAAGCCCACATAGGTATCCCAAATTTACCTGCTATTCCTGGCAAAAAACTTGAAAATGTATCCTTTTTTTGATAGTTTTTTATTCTAAATGTTTCATCATTTATATTAAATTCATTAATCATTTATTTCCTCCTATTTATTAATCTAGCTACTTTCAACCAGATTAATAAGTTTTTTTCTTTCACTTTCTTTTAATTTCTTTTCAGGAGAATTTTTAAGTGATGTATCACGATTTTCTACTATTAATACTTTTGCTTCTTTACTTAATGTATGAGTATGCCAAACACCTTTTTTAATATTATAAGCTTTAAAAGGTTTCATATCTTTTTTGTAAATCTTACCAATTTCTTTATCTCCATTAGCCAAAAATAAAGTGCATTTACCTTTTAATAAAACAAATACTTCATCTGTTTCATTATGTTTTTGCATTTTATCTATATTTTTTACTAAAAGTTCTTTATGATAATTTAAAATAGCAACTCGCCATTTATCATAATCTACAATTGGTTTATATCCATCTTTATCATACTTTTCAATTTCAAGTAATTTTGAAAGGTGATCCATCACTTAACTCCTTTTAATCTAAACTAATTTAATTTCTATTTCATTTACATTTTTATCATCTAAGTCAGTAATTATCTTACGGTCTACTAAAATAGCTTTACCATCTTTTCTAAATTCAACTGGTTTTTTATTAACTAATAATGAATCTATTTTATATTCATCAGCTTCTTTTAAATTTTGATTAATATACACAAATTTGATTTTTCTATCTGCAAAAATCGTTTCAATACTTGCCTTCTTTTCTTTATCAAATTGGCTTAATACTAATTTAGGCTCTAATTTTAAATTTCCTATTTCACCTTTTATACCATAAACTTCATTAACCATAGTTAAAAGTAGCCAACTAGCAGAACCTGTTAAAAAGTGATATAAGCCTCTACCTCTTGAATCAATATATTCAGGAACACCAGGAAATATTTTGCTTTTTTCAAAGTTTTTACAATGTTTATAAATCATATCTATTACTTTATAAGCTTTTTTAGAAAAATTTCTTTGGTAAAGTGCGTTAGAATACATTATATCCATATGACTAAACATAGCACCATTTTCTTTTTCACCATAAGCAAAACCAAATGCTCTACCTAAATTAAGTTTAACTTCATTTAATGGAGTATTTAATCTATATCCACCTATCGTTTCATCTTTTAAATAATGATCACAAGCTTTTGAAATCTTTTGGACTTGATTATCTGTAGCTACATTACCCATAATAGTAAAAACTTGGCCTGTTAATGTCATACGAGTACCTTTATTATGGTCTCCTTCTAATCTTTTACCATCATTATCATAATATGCATTAAACCATTCAAAATCTTCTTTTGATTTAATCCATTCATTCTCTCTAATATGATTTACTATAAATTTTCCTTTTTTTTCTAAATCTATAATTAAATCATCAATTTTAAGATTTACTATTTGACCACTAATACCGTCTTTAACTAAATCAAAGTATTTATCTAACCTTTTATTTTTATCATTAACCGATTTATAATCAACTTTTTTATCTAATGTATCTAATAAAACTAAAATTTCTTTAAAAACTTTAACTGAATCTATTTTTAAATTTTTCTTTAATTTTTTTAGTAGTTTTGCTAACTCAAGCATATTGCTAGCGTAAAGAGCAGTAAAAGGTACACTTTCGCCTTTATCTTCTGCCATATCTAATCCATCATTCCAGTCTCCACCTTCTAATTTTAAATTATTGTGTTTTCCTACATTAAAAAATATAGATAAGTGTTGGACTAAAATATGTTCTAATAAAGTTCCTTTATAAACTTTTTCATCTTTCGTTTTTAATAAATTCCCTTGGTCTTGAGACCAATTTTCATCAAACTCATTTGATCTATTTAATAATGCATCTTTAAAATAAGTTTGTTTTTCTAATAAAAAGTCTAAGTCTCCACTTCTATCAATATATAATTTTGTTGTTAAAAATGGCCAAGCACCGTGGTCCATCCAAGTTCTACTTATTCCATTTCTATCTGCAATAAACTCTCCTGGTTTAGAACCTATAATTGTAGCATTAGAACCATCAACTCTTACTCCTGCAAAACTATTATAAAGCATATCTCTAACTGGCTTAGGTTCCATAAGTAAAAGAGCTAATGCATCTTGCCATAAGTCTCGCCACCCTCTTCCACCTCTACCATAGTCATGATGAGGTAAAAAAGAATTTCCAAATAGTCTTCTCAAAGTAGGTTGGATAGTAACCCATTTCATCCATTTATCAAAATCAGAATCACTAGATTTAAATTTAACTTTATCAATTAAGTTTTTCCAATACTCTTTATTATCTTTTAAATATTTATCTACTTTTTCTTTTTCACAATATTTCTTAGAATAATTTGTATTATCATCTTTTTGTTTAACAACAATTGCTAAATAATATGTTTTTTGTTCAGAAGGTTTTAAGTTTATAGTTTCAAATCTTAAAGCTCCCATAGATTCATATCCTTCAATTGTTTTTCCTTTTTTTATACACTCTTCATTTTGCACTAAAGATTTTGGCCAAGTTAGTGAACCGCCTTCACCTATAAAATCTTCAAATACTGGATAAAAACCAATAGGAGATTTACAATTATCAGTTTTTCCATATACTGCATATGTTAGATCATTTTCTTTATGTCCTCTTTCATCAAAAGATAAAGTAGGAGTCAATTCTACTCCATTTTCAACTGTTTTAGTAACATTCAATAATGAAGTAACATGTCTATGGTCTCTTAAATTATCTGCTGATCTACCGTAAAGTGGAATTGCAGATATTGCATCAATTTTTCTTGTATTTGAACCTTTATTTTTAATTTTGACTTCCATAATTTCAACTTGATCATTAGTAACAGGTACAAAATTCGTAATCTCAGTTTTAAGATCTACTTCATTTAAATTTCTAATTATTTTATGATAAAGCATACCTGCTTTTAGTTTAACATTTTCATTTTTATCAAATTTTTCAGCTTCTTGTTTAGCTGATTGACCTGTTAAAGATATAGGGGCTTTGTCATCAACTAAAAGCCAAAAATTTCTCGATACTTTACTATTGTGTAAATCTATTGCTGACATAGGTTCAGATAAAAATGAATTTTGACTAGTATTAATATCACCGTGTAATGTAGGTGAAACTACTGACATCATACCTTTTTCATTAACTAATGGAAAATATAAGTAATTATTCATCGTTGGATTTTCTAATACAAATTCTCCATTTTTTCCTTTAAATTCCCAACCTTTTTGTTGCATTTTTTCCTCCTAATTTATATAATTGAATTTTTTTCTATTACTTTTTTATAATAATAAGCACTTTCCTTCAAAGTACGCTTTTTAGTTTCATAATCAATGTAAATTAACCCAAAACGTTTAGAATATCCATGAGCCCATTCGAAGTTATCCATCAAAGACCATACAAAATAGCCTTTTAAATTAACTCCGGCTTCTATTGCTTTTTTTGCACTTTTAAAATGCGACTTTAAATAATCTATTCTTTTTATATCATTTACTTTTCCATTTTCTAATTTATCATCAAATGCTGCTCCATTTTCTGTAATATATAAGGATAAACTTTTAAAATTTTCTTTTATACTTATTAATAAGTCAAAAAGTCCTTTAGGATAAATTTCCCAATTCATTGCTGTATATTTACTTGAATGCTTTTTAATAGTTTCTATTCCATAAAATTCTGAATTCTTGTTATGTTTAACTAATGCTCTTGAATAATAATTTATTCCTAAAAAATCTATTGGTTCAGATATTATATCTAAATCTTTTTTTAAAAAATCTAATTTCTCAAATTCATCCTTGTAAATTTTTAATAATTTCTCAGGATATTTCCCTTTTAAAATTGGATCTAAAAACCAGTTATTAATATAATCTTCAAAAAGTTTAGCTGCTTTAATGTCTTCATCTTTCTTTGAAAAGCTATAGGCTTTAGTTAAATTAAGGGTAATACCTATTTCTCCTTCAATATCTAAATTTCTAAATTTTTTCACCGCTAATCCATGAGATCTTAATAAATTATGTGCAACTTTTAAAGCCACTTTGTGATCTTTAATCCCTGGGGCATGTAAACCTTTTGAATTTCCTAACATTGAAACTACAAATGGTTCATTATGAGTAATATATTTTTTAACCTTACCATTAAATGTTTTAAAAATAACTTCTGCATAATTTACAAAGGCTTCAATGGTCTTATTACTTTCCCAACCTCCAATGTCTTGTAGGCTTTGAGGTAAATCCCAATGATAAAGGGTAATTACTGGTTCAATTCCTGCTTTAATTAACTCGTCTACTAATTTTTTATAAAAATCTAGACCTTTTTGATTGATTTCTCCAAGTCCTTTTGGAAAAATTCTTGTCCATGCAATTGAAAAACGGTAACTTTCTAAACCAATTTCTTTCATCAATTTAATATCTTCTTTAAATAAATTATAATGATCACAAGCTACTTTACCTGTATCGCCATTTTCAATATTTCCTTTTTTTTGACAAAAAGTATCCCAAATAGATAATCCTTTACCGTCACTTTTATAAGCTCCTTCTATCTGATAAGCTGCTGTAGCTGCACCCCATTTAAAATGTTTATCAAAACTCATCTTTTCTCCTTTTATTCTTTTACGCCTCCTAAAGCAACACCTGCGATAATGTATTTAGAAAATACAATGTATACTAAAAATAATGGAATAATTGTCATTGTAATACCTAAATAAATAGCGCCGTATTCTGTTTGATAAATATCTGCTTTTAATAGTTGTACAAGCATAGGTAATGTATATTTCTTTTCAGTACTTATTAACATAAGTGGCTTTATTAAGTTGTTCCAAGTACCTACAAATGTAAATATAGCCATAGTTGCAAGTCCAGGTTTCATTAAAGGAAGTGCAATCTTGTGAAAAATAGTAAGTTCTGAAGCTCCATCTATTCTAGCAGCTTGTACTAACTCTTTAGGGAAACTAGAAATAAGATATTGTCTTAAGAAAAATACTGTTACTGGATGAGCAATTCCTGGTATAATTAATGGAATATAACTATCTGTTAATCCTACTCTTAGCATAAACTTATAAAAACCTATTAAACTTAAATGTGCTGGTATCATAAGTACAAAAGCTATAAGCCCATAAAGTATTTTTTTACCTTTATATTCATAAATTACTAATGAGTAAGCAGTCATTGCTGAAAAATAAAGTACAAAAAATGTTGCGCTCATTGAAATAAATAAACTATTTGCAAATCCTCTAAAAAAACTAAATCCTCTTTCAGTTAATATTTGATAGTTTTGTTTTAAAAAATCTCCTGGTATCATTGTAAAACTTTGTTGAATTTGTTCAGGTGAACGCGTTGCATTAACAAATAAAATCCAAAAAGGAATTATACTTAAGCAAAATAATAAAATACTAAAAGCATATTTATGAATATTTTTTAATTGACCTTTTTTCATACTACGCACCTACCTTTTTTTCTGAACGATTCATTAATTTATATAAAATACCGCTGATTACCATAATTACTGCTAAAATAACTACAGAAGCAGTTGCTGAAACATAAAAGTTTCTAGCTCCTCTAAATGCTTGGTTATAAATAAATATCATACTAGTTTTAATTGCTCCATCTGGACCACCGTATCCATTTGTTAATAAATATGGAATATCAAACATTTGCATACCACCAACTAAAGAAGTTATTAATGTATAAAGCATTATTGGTTTTAAAAGTGGTAAAGTAATTTTGAAAAATATCTTCCAATCTGATGCTCCATCTATTTTAGCTGCTTCAAAAAGTGATGGACTTATTCCCATGATTCCAGCCATAAGTATTATAAAAGTAGAACCATACCAACGCCAAAATTGAACAAATGCAACAATTATTCTTGTACCATTTTTACTTCTAAAAAATTCAAATGGTTTATCAAGTACACCAAACTCTATTAAAAGTTGATTAACAGGACCATCTGGATATCCAAAAAGTGTGGAAAATAATACAGCTATTGAAGCTGCAGTTATTATATTAGGTAAATAAAATACTGCTTTAAAAATTCCTTCTCCTTTTAATTTATTGCTATGGTCTGTAAACCATTTTGCTAATAAAAGTGAAATCCCTAATTGTGGAATAAAATTCATTGTCCAAATTATCCATGTATTTTTAAAAGCTGTTAAAAAATGTTCATTTTTAAAAATATTAATATAATTTTTTATACCTACAAAATTCATATCTGTTTGCCACCCAGCAACGTCAGTAAAACTTAAAGTTACTGTATATACAATTGGATATAAATGAAAAAGTAAAAATGTAATTATAAATGGTAATGCGAACATTTTACCATATTTACTATAATCAGCAATCCCAGATTTTTTATTTGATTTGAAAAAATCTAACATTTTCTTTCCTCCTATAAATTCTTTAAAATTCCTAGGGAAAACCCTAGGAATATTTTTTTATTCTAGACCTGGAAATGCATTTCTAACTTGTGATTCAAAGTCTTCATATGTTTCTTCTTTGGTTTTTTCACCTTTAGAAAATGCAGTTAATTCTTCTTGAAATAATTCATTAATATCTAAGTCTTTACCTGTCATTGTAGATGCATCTATTTTAGCAGCCATTTTAGCAAACTGAGCATAATGATTTTGTCCAGCTAAAAATTCTTCTGAAAAATCTGATTTTATTTCATTAACAACTTTTGTATTTGATAAGAAATCTCCACTTTCTTTTGCGTGTGTCTTTAAAAATTCTTCATTAAGTGTTAAGTACTTAACTAAATCTGTTGCAGCTTGTTCCATTTCTGTACCTTTTCTGATTGATAACCAAGTTCCTCCCCAAGAATAAGGTGAAGGTCCTTCAACCATTCCCCAATCACCATGAGTCGATTCACCTGTATCTGCATTTTCAGCATTTGTTTTTAAAACAAAGTGAAGTCCCCAAGTTGGTAGAAAATATCCAAATGTTGAATCACTAGACATTCCTGAATACCACTTTTCTGACCATTGGTCTGCATCATTAGTTAAATCTTTTTCACTAAATTTTTTAGCAATTTCCATTAGCTTATCAATTTTAGGATCAATTTTAAATTCATTATCTTCTACCCAGCCATTTTCTCTAGCTGATAAAAATACTCTGTAAAAGTCTCCTGTAGAACTAACCATTTTTGTGTCTCCATTAGATTCTTTATTAATTTTTTGTGCTGTTTCGTAAAACTTATCAAAATCGCTAACTAAAGCTTGTACTTCTTCAGGCTCACTTACACCTAAATATTTTTCAGCTAATGATCTTCTATAAAAGAAAGTTCCTGGAGTTGCTTGCCAACTTAATCCTTTTAACTTACCATCATTTGTTGTAGCTATTTCTTTAACATATTCCATAGTTTCTATTTTTTTAGGATCTATTCCTACAGTTCTTAAATCTTTAGTAAATGGTGAATTAATATACTTTTTAGCATACGCTGCTTCTAAAGCAAATACATCTGGTGCTGACTTTCCAGATGAAAGTACTGGATCTAATTTAGACTGATAATTTTCATTTGGAATTACAACTACCTCTACCTCATAATCTAAATCATTATTAGCTACATAATAGTCTTCAATAAGACCTTTCACTTCATCAGTAAAAGTCCAAACTACTAATGTATCACCTTCATTTTCACTAGGTACATTTTCTTCAATATTTTCTACATTGGCTTCTTCATCATCTGCTCCACTATTCCCATTACCACAACCTACAACTGAAAAAACTAAAACAAATACTAATAACAAACTTAAAAATCTCTTCATATCTCCTCCTATATAATATCTAAAATTTCATATATACTTTTGGGAACGCTCCCAAAACCTTTAAAAAAAGCAACTAAATCTTTTTAGTTGAACTTCCTTTAATCAATTTACATTTGAAAATTTTTGACTCAGTACTTTTATTATTTACAATTTGATCATATAAAGCCTTTACTCCATAGCTAGCCATTTCTTTATTTGGTTGTTCCATAGTTGTTAATTTAGGTAATTTATTTTTTATTTTCATATGGCCTTTATAATTATCAAAACCTACTACTGATAAATCTTTAGGTATTTCATAACCTAAGTCTATTAATCCATCCATTACACCACAGGCTGCCATATCATTAAAACACACAATTGCTGTGATATCGTTTTCTTTTATGCTTAAATTAATTTCTTTAGCTAATCTATAAGACTTATCTATGCTAAAATCTGTTGTAAAATAATCTTGATATGGTAAATCGTTTTCCATTAAAGCTTTTTGATATCCCATAAATCTTTCTGAAAACTCTGTACGATTAATCTCAGAAGCTACATATAAGATATTTTTATGTCCTAAATCAATTAAATACTTAACTAAATCATAAGAAGCTTCAAAGTTATTAATATCTACCATTGTACCTTTTTCAAAATCTATATTAGTACCTATTCCTACAAATGGTTCATTATCTTTTTTTAAAGTTTTCAACTCATCTTTTGTAATTACTTCTTCTCCTAAAAACATATATCCATCAACCATTTTATTTAATTGTTTTAAATAATTAACTTTAGTAGGTGTAGATTTATTAGTTGTACAATAAAGTGCTCCATAGTGAAACTTATTAGTAAATATTCTGTCTATCATTCTTACATATGCTGAATAAAATGTATCAGATAAATCATTTACTAATACACCTATAGTATTTGTTCTTTTAAGTCCTAATGTTCTTGCTGCCGAATTAGGTTTATAATTTAGTTCATCTATAACTTTTAAAACCGTTTTCCTTTTTTTATCAGAAACTCCAGGTTTATCATTAATTACTCTTGATACTGTACTTTTAGATACACCAGATTCTTTTGCTATGTCGTAAATATTTGCCATAATCTATACCACCTTTATTTAAAAACAGTTTAACACATCCTGGGAGCGGTTTCAAGAGTTTTTTT
>JBNJDJ010000006.1:0-56798 GCA_051744845.1 Bacillota bacterium | reverse complement strand
CATACGGGAATCTAAGCTTTTGGAGAACTTATAAGACCAGTTTACATTTAATCTTTGAGATTAACTGTAAAAAGGCTAGGTTCTATGAATAAAGAATCCACTTGGGCTTGCCCCGTGGAGCGTCAAGATTATGAAATAACTGGTATATCAATGACTGGTTCTGGTTTTGCAAAGATATTTGATGTTCAAAATAATAAATTTAGTGCTGTGACTTGTCAGCACTGTAAATATACTGAGTTTTATAAAGAGAAACCTAGTGCAATGTCAAATATTTTTGATTTATTATTTGGCGGATAATATTAAAAGTTGAAATTATTGCTTCAAAGTTATATAATATTTAATGCATTCGGTGTTAACAATTTAGTAAGTTAAGAATCTATTGTATAAATATTACAAAAAAAATGTAAAAATTATGTCAAATGAGTTTATTAATTAACTAGCTTTGTATAAAACTACTGATGATTTTTTAACAATCAGGGCTTATAATTAAGTTAGTTGAAATGAAAAAACGTTTTCTCATAATCTTAGCTTAAGCTTTAGGTTGTTAACCCGTTAGGAGAAAATGAAATAAGAGGAGGATTATTATGAAGAAGAAGTTGTTAGCTTTAACGCTAGTATTAGTGTTAGTAGGAGGCTTAGTAGCTGGATGTGGATCTGACCAAGAAACAAGTGAAGAGTCAGGATTAAACATTGGATTAGTAACTGATACTGGTGGTCTAGGAGATGAATCATTTAATGATTCAGCAAATGCTGGTCTTGATAGAGCAGTTGAAGATTTTGGAATAAAAAAGACTGTTTTAGAGCCGAGCAAAGAAGATGACTATTATGGTTATTTAAAAAGTTTAAGTGAAGACGAAAGTGATTTAACATTTGCTGTTGGTTATAAGCTTCAAAAAGCAGTAGAAAAAGCAGCAGAAACTTTCCCAGAAAGTAAATTTGCTATTATTGATTCAGTTGTAGAAGCTGATAATGTTATGTCAATTACTTTTGCTGAACACGAAGGTTCATTCTTAGTAGGTGCAATCGCTGGTTTAAAAACTGAAACTGATACAGTAGGATTTATCGGTGGTGTAGAAGGCGATTTAATTAAAAAGTTTGAATATGGATTTAGAGCTGGTGTAAAAGCTACTAATCCAGATGCTGAAGTAATTGTAAATTATGCTGGTACATTTGGTGATGTAGGATTAGGTAAAGAAATTGCATTATCTGAATACAATGAAGGTGCAGATGTAATTTATCATGCAGCTGGTGGTGTAGGTATTGGTTTAATTAATGCAGCTAAAGAAAATGATTTTTGGGCAATTGGTGTTGACCAAGATCAATCAGCTTTAGCACCTGATAATGTACTTTGTTCAATGACTAAAAGAGTTGACAATTCTGTTTATGCTGCAATTGAAAAGTTAAAAAATGATAATTTTGAAAGCGGTATAGTTAGATTTGATTTAGCAAACGATGGTGTTGGTTATAGTGATGATGCAGATAACTTAACTGATGATTTAAAACAAGCTGCAGACAAATATAAGGAAGCTATTAAAAATGGCGAATTTGAAGTGCCACAAGATGCAGAAGAATTTGATGCATTTGAAGCACCAGAATTATAAAGATATTTAAGTAAACTTAAATGAGCCGGTATTTACTGGCTCATTTATTTAAGTGTAATCATAGATGGAGGTAAGGATGGAAAAAGTAGTTGAGATGAAAAAGATCACTAAAATTTTCCCAGGCGTAAAAGCAAATGATGAAATAGATTTTGACTTAAAAAAATCAGAAGTACATGTATTACTTGGGGAAAATGGTGCAGGCAAGACTACATTGATGAATATTTTATATGGACTTTATCAACAAACATCAGGAGATATTTTTATTCGTGGTGAAAAAATAAAGGTTGCTAATCCAAATATTGCAATAGAGCAAGGTATTGGAATGGTACATCAACATTTTATGCTAGTTAAACCATTTACTGTAGTTGAAAATATTATTTTAGGTAATGAAACTAAGAAAAATGCTTTTAGTTTAGATATGGAAAAAGCTAGAAAAGAAGTTATAGAAATTTCTGAAAAATACGGTCTTGAAGTTGATCCGGATGCAAAGATCCAAGATATTTCTGTTGGTATGCAACAAAGAGTAGAAATTTTAAAAGCTCTTTATAAAGGAGCCGATATATTAATTTTAGACGAACCTACCGCTGTTTTAACTCCTCAAGAAATTGAAGAGTTAAGCGTTATTTTAGATAGATTAAAACAAAAAGGAAAATCTATTATCTTAATAACTCATAAGTTAAAAGAAGTTATGGCTATGTCTGATAGAGTAACTGTAATTAGATCAGGAAAAAAGATACAAACTCTTTTAAAAGAAAATACAAATACAGATGAGTTAGCTGAGATTATGGTTGGAAGAGAAGTTGATTTAGTTACTAATAAAGGAGACAAAGAACCTGGAGATAAAATATTAGATATAAAAGGTTTAAAAGCTTTAAATAATAGAGATATCCCTGCATTAAAAGGAGTAGATTTTACAGTTAATAAAGGTGAAATATTTGCACTTGCAGGTGTTGATGGAAATGGACAGACAGAACTTATAGAAGTTCTTACTGGTCTAAGAGATAAAACACAAGGTAAAATTAATTTTAAAGGTCAAGAAATTTCTGATTTAACTACAAAACAAAGAATTGAGAAAGGGATTTCACATATACCAGAAGATCGTCATAAAAGAGGAATGGTACTCCAACATTCTCTAGCAGAAAATTCTGTTTTAGGCGACCATGATAAAAAACCTTTTTCAGAAAACGGTCAAATGAATTATAAAGCTGTTCATAAATATGCTAAAAAATTAATTAAAGATTATGATGTAAGAACTCCTAATGAGAATGTTACAGGATCTTCTTTATCAGGAGGAAATCAACAAAAATTAATAGTAGCAAGAGAAATCACAAGAGATCCAGATTTATTAATTGCTGCTCAACCAACAAGAGGGGTAGATGTAGGAGCGATTGAATTTATACATGAACAACTTGTTGAACAAAGAGATCAAAATAAAGCAGTTTTACTTGTTTCATTAGAGCTAGATGAGGTAATGAATTTAGCAGATCGTATCGGAGTTATTTATGATGGTAAAATTGTAGGTATAATTGATGCTAAAGATGCTACAGAGAAAAAATTAGGTATTATGATGGCTGGCGGAAGTATAGATTAAGAGAGGTAAAGGATGAGTAATAATAAAGAAAATAAACTAAATAAGTTTATTCAAGAAGTGAAATTTCCTCTAATATCAATTTTGCTTTCATTTATAATAGGTGGAGTATTTATAATAGCAATAGGAAAAAATCCAATAGTTGCTTATGGTGCTTTAATAGATGGAAGTTTTGGAGGATTAAGAGGATTTACAGATGCAATTGGACGTTCTGTTCCATATATATTTACAAGTTTAGCAGTGGCTTTTGCTTTTAGAACAGGACTTTTTAACATTGGTGCTGAAGGACAATATGTTATGGGTACTTTAGGTACAATGGCAGCAGCTTATGTATTTAGAGGTTTGCCAGGTTTTTTATTAGTTCCTTTAGTTTTAATTGCAGGAGGATTAAGTGGAGCTTTATGGGCATTTATACCTGGTATTTTAAAAGCCAAACGAGGGGTTCACGAAGTAATTGTAACTATAATGTTAAATTATACTGCAATTTATTTAACTAATTATTTTGTTAGATACCACTTAAGTCCAAAAATTATATTTGGAGAAGGTGCAAGTGATAGATCAATTTCTTTAATTGAAAAAGCTCGTTTAACAGAAATAGCAGATTTTATACCTGGTTTAAGTAGTTCAGCTTTACATACAGGAATTTTTGTAGCTATTTTATCTGCAGTTGTTGCTTATATAATACTTTTTAAAACAACTTTAGGATATGAATTAAGATCAGTAGGAAATAATCCTTATGCATCTGAATACGGTGGGATTAGTATTTCTAAAAACATTATATTATCAATGGCTATATCAGGCGTATTTGCAGGTCTAGCTGGAGCTACAGTTGTAGCTGGAAATACTTATCAAATTTCTGCAGAAGCGTCATCTCCAGGATATGGATTTTCAGGGATTGCAGTTGCATTAGTAGGTAAAAATCATCCGATTGGAGTTGTTGCAGCGGCATTTCTTTTTGGAATATTAGACAATGGTGCACTTAGTATGCAAATGGAAGGTGTTCCAAGAGAAGTTGTAGGGATAATCCAAGGTATAATTATTGTATTTATTGCTGGTGAAGAAGCAGTTAAATTTATATCTAGATGGATGAATAAAGATAAAAAGGTTAAGGAGGCGTAATTATGAGAACAGGTATATTAGTTGCATTATTTGCATCAGCTTTTAGATTAGCGACGCCTTTGATTTTATCATCATTAGGTGGTATATTTTCAGAAAAATCAGGTGTTGTAAATATTGCTTTAGAAGGAATAATGATAATGGGCGCTTTCTTTTCTGTTTTAACAATTAGATATATTCCAAACGCATGGGTTGGAGTATTAGTTGCTATGATTGTTGGAATGATTACTGCTTCTTTATTAGCTGTTTTAGCTATACATTTAAAAGCTAATCAGGTTGTAGCAGGTGTAGCTATAAATTTATTAGCAGCTTCACTAGTAGCTTTCATTATAAATATAGTTTGGAATGGAGCTTCAAGAACTGATGAAGCATCGGTATTTCTAAATGAGAATCCATTTAAGTTTTTAGAAAATATACCACTAATAGGTAAGTTTTTTGATGGACTTTCACCATTTACTTATTTAGCAGTTTTTTTAGTAGTAATTAGTTATTATGTTTTAAATAAAACATCTTTTGGTCTTCGTTTGCGTGCTGTAGGAGAACATCCTAGAGCAGCTGATACTGTAGGAATAGATGTATATAAAATACGTTATATTGCAGTTATAATTTCAGGAGCATTTGCAGGACTTTCAGGAGCATCTTTGACATTAGGAGCTGTTCCAATATTTAATACTGGGATGACTGCAGGTAAAGGATTTATTGCGATTGCTGCAATGATATTTGGAAAATGGAAAACTTTTGGTGCACTAGGAGCTTCGGTATTTTTTGGATTTGCTGAATCAATTAAAATTCAAGCAGGTACAATTGGTTTAACATCAGTACCGAGTTCGTTTTTAAGTATGATTCCTTATGTAGCAACAGTTATTGCTTTAGTATTATTTGTAGGTAAATCAGTAGGACCTTCAGCAAGTGGAGAACCTTATGAAAAAGGACATAGATAGACTTTAAATAAAATTCTTTTGAGGAAACTCAAAGGAATTTTTTATTTTTTGTTAAACTTTCAATTTGATTTAAATATGATATAATAATATTGGATTGGAGGAAAACTTATGAAAATGCGTTTTGATTTAGAAATGTCTCAAAAGCAAGATTTAGTAATGACAACTGAATTAAGACAAGCTATTGAAATCTTACAGTATAATTCATTTGAATTAAATCAATATGTAGATGAGCAATTGCTTGAAAATCCTACTTTGGAAAAAGAGGAAGTTGAGCAAGATAACTTAGAAGATATTGATTGGGATGAAGTAGCAGATGATGATTATCATAATAGATATTCTAGTTTTGGATATTCTAGTTATAACGATGATTATAATTATGAAAACTTTATATCTAAAGATTTAAGTTTAACTGAGTATTTAGAAACGCAATTAATTTTTTCAAACTTAGATGAAAAATATTATGAAGTTGCTAGATATATGATAGATAGTGTAGATATTAATGGATATTTAGATTATGATTTAGATAAGATTTTAAAAGAATTCGAATGGATACAACCGGAAATGGTTGAAGAAATTGTTTATTATTTGCAAGAATTTGAACCGGCTGGTATTTGTGCTAGAAATTTACAAGAGTGTTTAGTAATTCAATTAGAAAGACAAGCTAAAAATAATAGTTTAGCTATTAATATAGTAAAAAATTATTTAGAACAACTTTCAAATAATAAATTGAAAAAAATTGCTAATGGTTTAGATAAACCGATAAAAGAAATACAAACTGCTTGCGATTATATAAAAACTTTAGAACCGAGACCAGGTGAAATATATAATAATACTGATACTAAATACGTAGATGCTGATGTGATTTTGAAAAAAAATGATGATAAATATCAAATAGAAATACCTAATTATACAGCACCTAGACTTTATTTAAGTAGTTTTTATAAAAAAATAGTTAAAGAAAGTGCAACAAAAGAAAATGCTAAAGAATATATTGAACAGCAAATGCAAAAAGCAGTATTTTTAATAAAATCTATCGAACAAAGAAGAGATACAATTTATAGAGTTGTAGAAGAAATTTTAAATCAACAAAGAGAATTTTTTGATAAAGGTATTTTATATTTAAAATCTTTAAATATGTCTGAAGTAGCAGATGCTTTAGATATTCACGAGTCAACTGTTAGTAGAACAGCTAATGGTAAATATTTACAAACGCCTACTGGACTTTATGAAATAAAATATTTTTTCCAACCTGGAATAAAGACAAATGGTAGAAGTGTTTCAGCTGCTACAATTAAATATTTAATTAAAGATATTATAGATAATGAAAATAAGAAAAAACCACTTAGTGATCAAAAAATCACTGATAATTTAAAAGAATATGGTATATCTTGTTCAAGAAGAACAATAGCTAAATATAGAAAAGCACTAGGTATAGGTTCTTCTAGAAAGAGAAAAAGATTTTAAAAAAATGCTTGATTAATTCACTTAATATGTTATGATTAAATTGTAATAAATTAAGTGAATCATTTTTTTTGCACGTAGCGGGACATATTCAGGCAAATTGACAAAAAATACCCAACCAGGAGTGATGTTATGTTAGAATGTCAAAAAAACAATAATAAAAGTATAATAAATTTATTAACAGAAATTGCTCCGGAACTTAAAGAAATTATTACTGAAAGGTATGAAATATTAAGGCTAGTGGATATTTTTGGTCCTATTGGAAGAAGAGCACTTTCAGAAAAAATAGATTTATCCGAAAGAATAATTCGTAAAGAATCCGATTTATTAAAAGAAAAAAAATTATTAGAAACAAGTTTTAAGGGTATGAGTATTACAGAATGTGGTAAAAAATTAATTGATCAATTAAACCAATTTGTTTATGAAATGAAAAATTTTGAAAGATTAGAAAAAGATTTAAAAAAATACTTAAACATTAAGAAAGTAATTGTATCGCCTACAAATTCAGATGATAAAAATGCAATTCTTTCTTCTTTAGGTAAGACTGCTTCTAATTATTTATTAAACATTTTAGAAGATAACTCTATAGTTGGGGTAACAGGTGGAACTACTATAGAAAGTGTAATTAATGAATTTGAATCTAATAAAGATTTTGAAAAAATAAAAGTTGTTCCAGCTAGAGGTTCCTTAGGAAATAAAATTGAATATCAAGCAAATACTTTAGCTGAAATGTTAGCTAATAAATTAAATGGGAAATATAGATTGTTGTTTACTCCAGATAAAATGTCTGAAGACACAATTGAGAGGCTTAAAAATGAACCAGAGATTAAAAAGACATTATCTTTGGTGAATAAGGTCGACACAGTAGTTTTTGGCGTAGGAAAGTCTGATACCATGATTAAGAGAAGAGGTTTATCTAAAGAAGAAACTAAGAAGATAAATCAAAAAAATCCTGTAGCTGAAGCTTTTGGTTATTACTTTGATACAAATGGAGAAATAGTGTATGAGATCAATACTATAGGTATTGGTTTATATAAATTAAAACATGCTAAGAATTTAATTGCAGTAGCTGGTGGGCTTGAAAAATTAGATGCCATATTAGCTATTTGTAAGTTAGATTCAAATATGGTTTTAGTAACAGATGAGATTGTTGCTAAAGAAATTAAACGTAAATTCAAGGAGGAAAAAGAAAATGGCAAAAGTAGCGATTAATGGTTTAGGAAGAATTGGTAGAGGTTTTTTAAGATTAATCACAACAAGAGAAGAGTCAGATTTAGAAGTTGTTGCAATTAATGATTTAGCTAGCGTTGAAAACTTAGCTTATCTTTTAAAGTATGATTCAGTTCACGGTAGATTCCCTGGGACTGTAGAAGAAAAAGATGGTAACTTAGTAGTTAATGGTAAAACAATTGAAGTAACTTCAATTATGGATCCAGCTGAATTACCTTGGGAAGAAAAAGGTGTTAAATTAGTTATTGAAGCAACAGGTGTATTTAGACATAAAGATAAAGTTGCTAAACATCTTGAAGCAGGTGCTGAAAAAGTTATTTTAACTGTACCAGCTAAAGATGAATTAGATAATACTATAGTATTAGGTGTAAATGATGATGACTTAAAAGAATCAGATCAAATAGTATCAAATGCATCTTGTACAACAAACTGCTTGGCTCCATTAGCAAAAGCATTAAATGATGCATTCGGAATTGAAAAAGGATTAATCACAACAGTACATGGTTATACAACAAGCCAAGGTATCTTAGATCAACCTTCTTCTAAAATGAGAAGAGGTAGAACTGCTGCTCAAAATATTATCCCAACAACTACAGGAGCTGCAATTGCTACTACAAAAGTATTACCTGAATTAGAAGGTAAAATTGATGGAATGGCAATGAGAGTACCAGTACCAAATGGTTCTTGTGTAGATGGAGTATTCACTTTATCAAAAGACGTAACTGTTGAAGAAGTTAATGCTGCATTAAAAGAAGCTGCTGAAGGTGAATTAGAAGGTATTTTAGGATATACTGAAGAAGAATTAGTATCTACAGATATTTTAGGAATTTCTGAATCTTCATTAGTTGATGGAAAGACTACAAAAGTAATTAATGGAAATATGGTTAAGGTAGTTTCATGGTATGATAATGAATTATCTTATACAAATAGAGTTGTAGACTTAGCATTAAAATTAATCAAATAGTAAATTAAATTAGCCCTGAAGAATTTCAGGGCTTATACTTGTTTATCTTTGGAGGTAATATGTTAAATAAAAAAACAGTAGAGGATATTAAAGTTGAAGGTAAGAAAGTATTAGTAAGATGTGATTTTAATGTTCCATTAAATGATGAGTTAGAAATCACAGATGAAAGTAGAATTCAAGGTGCACTTAAAACTATCAACTATCTTATAGATAAAGATGCAAAGATCATTCTTTGTTCACACTTAGGTCGGCCAAAAGGAAAGCCTGTAAAAGGTCTTTCGTTAAAACCGGTAGGTGATCGTTTAAAAGAAATTTTAAATACAAATGTTACATTTGCTAAAGACGATACAGTAGTTGGAGAAAATGCAAAAAAAGCTATTGGAGATATGGCAAATGGAGATGTAGTTTTACTAGAAAATACTAGATTTAGACCTGAAGAAAAAGGTGAAGGTGACGGTTTAGCTAAAGATCTAGCTTCAATTGCAGATATTTTTGTAAATGATGCATTTGGAACTGCTCATAGATCGCATGCATCGAATGTAGGAGTAACTAAATTTTTAGATGTTGCAGTAAGTGGATATTTAATTCAAAAAGAGATCAAATTTTTAGGACAAACTATTGAAAATCCAGAAGCTCCTTTTGTAGCTATATTAGGTGGAGCTAAAGTTTCTGATAAAATTAGTGTAATTGAAAATTTATTAAATAAAGTTGATTCTATCTTAATAGGTGGAGGAATGGCTTATACATTTTTAAAAGCACAAGGATATACTGTAGGAACATCTTTAGTAGAAGAAGACAGATTAGATTATGCACTTGAGATGATTGAAAAAGCTAAAGAAAATAATGTAGATTTTATTTTACCAGTTGATCATGTAGTTGGTAAAGAATTTGATAAAGATACAGAAGCTATAAATACAGACAATGAAAATATTGAAGATGGTTTTATGGGACTAGATATAGGAACTAAAACAGCTAAAAAATATAAAGAAATTGCAAAAAATGCAAAAACTGTTGTATGGAATGGTCCTATGGGAGTATTTGAATTTGAAAAATTTGCTAAAGGTACAAAAGAAGTAGCAAAAGGTTTAGCAGAGTCAAGTGCTATAACTATTATAGGCGGTGGGGATAGTGCAACTGCTGTAAATAAATTAGGATTTGGAGACGATATGTCACATATATCTACAGGTGGCGGAGCTTCATTAACATTTTTAGAAGGTAAAGAACTACCAGGCTTAGTAGCGTTAAATGATAAATAGGAGGCAAAAAATGAGAAAACCATTTATAGCAGGAAATTGGAAAATGAATAAAACAATTTCTGAAGGTGTAGAGTATATTAATGAATTAAAAGATCTTGTAAAAGATGCAGATGCTGATGTAGCTATTTGTGCACCAGCTACAATGTTAAAAGATTTAAAAAAGGCAGCTGAAGGTACAAATATAAAAATTGGTGCAGAAAATATGCATTACGAAGATAGCGGTTCATATACAGGAGAAATTTCTCCGAAAATGTTAACTGAATTAGACATGGACTATGTAGTTTTAGGCCATTCTGAGAGAAGAACTTATTATAATGAAACTGATGAAGCAGTTAATAAAAAGACTTTAAAAGCTTTAGAAGTTGGAATAGATCCAATTATTTGTGTTGGCGAATCTTTAGATCAAAGAGAAAATGGAGAAATGAAAGATTTTGTTAAAAAACAAGTAGAAATTGCTTTTAAAGATGTAAAAAAAGAAGATGCAACTAAAGTAACTATAGCATATGAACCACTTTGGGCAATAGGTACTGGTAAGACTGCTACAAGTGAGCAAGCTAATGAAATGACATCTTATATTAGAAGTATCATTAGTGATTTATATGATAAAGATACAGCTGAAAAAATTAGAATCCAATACGGTGGATCTGTTAAACCACATAACGTAGAAGGAATTATGGCTGAGTCAGATATTGACGGTGCTTTAGTTGGAGGAGCAAGTTTAGAAGCTGAAAGTTTTTCTAAAGTTGTTAAATTTTAACGAGGTGGTAAAATGAAAAATCCAGTAGCACTGTTAATTTTAGATGGTTGGGGCATTAATACAGATAGTAATCATAATGCAATTAATGCAGCCAATACACCAAATTTTGATAAATTATCTAATAAATATGCAACTACTACTATTAAAGCAAGTGGTGAAGATGTAGGATTACCGAAAGGTCAAATGGGTAATTCAGAAGTAGGCCATTTAAATATAGGTGCTGGACGTGTTGTTTATCAAGATTTAACTAGAATATCAAAAGATATTGAAAATGATGATTTTAGTGAAAAGAAAGTTCTAAAAGAAGCTTGCCAAAATGTTAAGAAAAATGATACTAGTCTTCATATTATGGGATTATTATCAGATGGTGGAGTACACAGTCATATAAAACATGTTAAAGGCCTAGTTAAAATGGCTAAGAAAAATGGAGTTAAAAGACTTTATTTACATGCTTTTTTAGACGGAAGAGATACACCGCCAAAAAGTGCAGCTAAATATATTAAAGAAATAGAAGCTTATATGGATAAAAAAGAAGTAGGTAATATAGCTACTATTAGTGGAAGATATTATGCTATGGATAGAGATAATAACTGGGATCGTACTAAGTTAGCTTATGATGCTATAGTCCACGGTGAAGGCTTGAAAGCAGATAATGCATTAGAAGCTTTAGAAAATTCATATGATGATGGTGCAAATGATGAGTTTGTTAAACCTACTGTAATATTAGAAAATGATAAACCAGTAGGAACATTAGATGAAGACGATTCAGTAATATTTTTTAATTTCCGCCCTGATAGAGCAAGACAATTAACGAGAGCTATTTCCGATAAAGAATTTAAAGAATTTGAAAAAGAATATTTTGAAACAGATTATGTATGTATGACAACTTATGATGAAACTTTTGAAAATGTTGATATTGCTTATGAAACTTTAGAAGTTAAAAATACTTTAGGTCAGTATTTAAGTGATAAAGGCAAAACTCAGCTTAGAATTGCTGAAACTGAAAAGTATGCACATGTTACTTTCTTCTTTAATGGAGGAATTGAAAAACCAAATGAAGGCGAAGAAAGAATATTAATTAAGTCACCAGGTGTTTCTACTTATGATAAAAAACCTGAAATGTCTGCTTATAAAGTAAAAGATGAACTTTTAAAACAAATTGATTTAGAAAAACATGATTTTATTGTTTTGAATTTTGCTAATCCTGATATGGTAGGACATACAGGAGACTTTGATGCAACAGTTAAAGCAATTGAAACAGTAGATGAGTGTTTAGGTGAAGTTGTTGATAAATTAAAATCTAAAAATGGTGAAATGATTATTACTGCCGATCACGGTAATGCAGAGTTAATGGAAGATGCAGATGGAAATCCTATGACAGCCCATACAAGTAATATTGTACCTTGTATAGTAGTTGGAAATAGAGATTATAAATTGAGAGATGATGGTGCACTTTGTGATTTAGCGCCTACATTATTAGAGTTTTTAGAGTTAGATAAACCTGAAGAAATGACAGGTAAAAGCTTAATAAAAAAATAGGAGGAAAAAAATGTCTTATATTTTAGATGTATTTGCAAGAGAAATTTTAGATTCAAGAGGTAACCCAACAGTTGAAGTAGAAGTGGCTTTAGAAAATGGAGTAGTTGCAAGAGCAGCAGTTCCATCAGGTGCTTCAACAGGTGCTTTTGAAGCTGTTGAATTAAGAGATGGAGACGAAAATAGATACTTAGGTAAAGGTGTTTTAGATGCTGTAGCTAATGTAAATGAATCAATTGCTCCTGAATTAATTGGTATGGATGCATATAACCAAGTTGAAATTGATAAAAAAATGATTGAATTAGATGGAACTTCTAATAAAGGAAGATTTGGAGCTAATGCTATTTTAGGTGTATCAATGGCAGTAGCAAAAGCTGCAGCAAATTCTGCAGGAATGTCAATTTATAATTATATTGGTGGTTGTAACGCTAAACAATTACCTGTACCAATGATGAATATTTTAAATGGTGGAGAGCATGCTGATAATAATGTTGATATCCAAGAATGGATGGTTATGCCAGTAGGTGCAGATACATTTAAAGAAGCATTAAGAATGGGTTCAGAAATTTATCATAACTTAAAGAAAGTATTACAAGAAAGAAATCTTGGAACTGGTGTTGGAGATGAAGGTGGATTTGCTCCAGATTTAGATTCTAATGAAGATGCTTTAAAAGTAATTATTGAAGCAATTGAAAAAGCTGGATATAAACCAGGAGAAGAAATTCAATTAGCTGTTGATGCAGCTGCAACTGAAATGTATGATAATGAAAAAGAAAAATATATCTTAAAAGGTGAAGGAAGAGAAATGACTTCTGAAGAATTTGTAGATTATTATGCAGACTTAGTTGATAGATATCCAATTATCTCAATCGAAGATGGATTAGACGAAGAAGATTGGGAAGGTTGGGAATTAATGGTTGAAAAATTAGGAGATAAGTTACAAGTTGTTGGCGATGATTTATTTGTAACTAATACTGAAAGACTTTCTAAAGGTATTGAAAATAAATCTGCTAATTCAATTTTAATAAAAGTTAACCAAATTGGAACAATAACTGAAACTTTAAATGCAATTGAAATGGCTAAAGAAGCTGGATTTACTTCAGTTATTTCGCATAGATCAGGTGAAACTGCTGATTCAATAATTGCAGATATAGCTGTTGCAGTTAACTCAGGTCAAATCAAAACAGGTGCTCCTGCTAGAATTGATAGAGTAGAAAAATATAATCAATTATTAAGAATTGAAGAAGAATTAGGAAAAGCAGCACAATATTTAGGAAAAGATGTATTTTATAATCTATAAAAATTTTAAAAGGGCTTTTAATTAAAAGCCCTTTATTTTTTGTTTTTTAAGAAAAAGCTAATATGAAAAGGTTTTCCCCGTGCTTTTTGAAATTTATTATTTGATTTTTAACAAATACTATGGTAACATTATTTTGCAATTATGAATGAAGGAGGGAATCATGCAAACAGTTTTCACAGTAACATTATTAATAGCAGCAATAACTTTAATTGTTAGTGTTTTACTTCAATCTGGTAAATCTGCAGGTTTGTCAGGATCAATTGGTGGTGGAGCTCAACAAATGATGGGAAATAACAAAGCACAATCTTGGGATAAAGTTTTTGATAAAGTTACAAAAGTAGCTGCAGTAACATTTATTGTAAGTGCTTTAGGATTAGCAGTATTATAAAATATAAAAAATCATAATTAAATCGGGGGAGATAAAAATGGATTATTTAGTACTATCGATGGTTGCAGGAGTTCTTGCAATTATTTTTGCATTTTATATTGCAACTGTCAAAGTAAATAAAGAACCAGTAGGAAATAAAAGAATGGAAGAATTATCTTCATATATTCATGAAGGAGCAATGACATTTTTAAAGGCTGAATATAAGTCTTTGTTTTTTTTCGTAGTAGTGTTAGCAATTATTATAGGTATATTTTTAAGAGTAGAGACGGCTATAGCATTTGTTTCAGGAGCTTTTCTTTCAGGATTAGCAGGTTTTTTTGGAATGAAAGTAGCTACTCAGGCAAATGTAAGAACTGCTAACGCAGCTCATAAAAGTGGTATGAAAAAGGCTTTAAGTGTGGCATTTTCCGGAGGAGCAGTAATGGGAATGTCAGTTGTAGGCCTTGGGCTTTTTGGTTTAACAGCTATATATAAAGCATTTGGAGATCCAAGTATTTTAACTGGTTTTGGATTAGGAGCTTCATCAATAGCCTTGTTTTCAAGAGTAGGTGGCGGTATTTATACAAAAGCTGCTGATGTTGGAGCGGATTTAGTTGGAAAAGTTGAAGAAGGTATTCCAGAAGATGATCCAAGAAATCCTGCAACTATTGCAGATAATGTAGGAGATAATGTTGGTGACGTTGCTGGAATGGGTGCTGATCTTTTTGAATCTTATGTAGGTTCAATAATAGCAGCTATAACTCTTGGATTATTAGCCTTTCCTGAATATGGAGGACTTTATCCAATAGTATTAGCAGGTTTAGGGATAATTTCTTCAATTATTGGAACATTTTTTGTAAAAGGTGATGAAAACTCTGATCCGCATGGTGCATTAAAGAAAAGTACATATGCAAGTGGATTTTTAGTTATAGTTTCTTCTTTTGTATTATCTAATATGTTTTTTAGTGATTTTAAAGCAGCATTAGCTATAACTGTTGGCTTAATTGTTGGTACATTAATTGGTACTATGACAGAGATATATACTTCAGAAGAATACAAACACGTTAAAGAAATTGCTAGACAATCTCAAACAGGAGCAGCAACTACTATTATTAGTGGAGTTGCTGTAGGTATGATGTCAACTGCAATTCCAATATTGTTAATTGCAGCTGGAACATTAATGGCTTATTATTTTAGCGGACTTTATGGTATAGCTTTAGCAGCTGTAGGTATGCTTTCAACTGCTGGTATAACTATCGCAGTAGATGCTTATGGTCCTATTGCTGATAATGCAGGTGGAATTGCTGAGATGAGTGAGTTACCTAGCGAGGTAAGAGATATTACTGATAAATTAGACTCAGTAGGTAATACAACAGCAGCAATTGGTAAAGGATTTGCTATAGGCTCAGCAGCACTAGCAGCTTTAGCATTATTTACTTCTTTTGCTAAAGTATCTAATTTAGAATCAATTAATATTTTACAACCGACAGTAGTAGCTGGATTATTAATAGGTGGAATGCTTCCATTCTTATTTTCAGCATTAACAATGAAATCTGTTGGTAGAGCAGCAAACGAAATGATAACAGAAGTTAGAAGACAATTTAAAGAAAAACCAGGAATTTTAAAAGGTGAAGTAACACCTGAATATAATAAATGTGTTGAAATTTCAACTAGAGCAGCTTTAAAAGAAATGATACTTCCAGGAGTTATGGCAGTAATATCACCTTTAGCTATGGGTTTTCTTTTAGGACCTGCGGCTTTAGGAGGACTTTTAGCTGGTGCTTTAGTATCTGGTGTACTTTTAGCAATATTTATGTCAAACGCTGGTGGTGCATGGGATAATGCAAAAAAATATATTGGAGCAGGACATTTTGGAGGCAAAGGAAGCGATGCACATAATGCATCAATAGTTGGTGATACAGTAGGAGATCCATTTAAAGATACTTCTGGACCTTCTATAAATATTTTGATTAAGTTAATGACTATTGTTTCATTAGTATTTGCTGAATTATTTGGTTCAGGTTTAATACAATTATAAATCAAAAAACTAAAATTAGCAGGCTGCAACACCGCTTGCTAATTTTTTTATTTTTTTCTTGACATTTAAAATAAAGCATGTATAATATAATTAGCAAGTTAAAGAAGAGAGTGCTAAAGAAGAGATAATTTTTTTTGCAAATGAGTTAGCACTCGTTGCCTTTAAGTGCTAAAGGAGGTAGAAGGTGAATGAAAGAAAGTTAAAAATTCTTGAGTTAATAGTTCGAGACTTTATAAAAAACGCAAAACCAATAGGTTCTCGTACTATCAAAGAAAAAAGTTCATTAGATGTTTCTTCTGCTACTATAAGAAATGAAATGGCAAAATTAGAAGATTCAGGTTATTTAGTTAAACCTTTTACGTCTTCTGGACGCATTCCATCTCAATTAGGTTATAGAATTTATGTTGATAATCTAATGAAAATAAATGGGTTAGGATATAAAAAAAGAAAAGTTATTGAAAATTTACTTCTTAATAATGTTATAGAAGTAGAAGATGTAATTAAGCAAGCTTTAAATATATTAACTGAAATGGCAAATATGACAACAATTGTATCGTTGCCACAATTTAATAAATCACAACTTACTAATTTAAAGTTGGTAAATGTTAACAATTCAAAGGTTGTTTTAATTTTAGTATCTGATACTGGAATATATAAAAATATCCAATTACCTATTGAAGGTATTAATCAAGAGATATTAGATTTAATTTCAAGTGTAATGTTAAAAAAATTAAAAGGTTCAAATATTAGCGATATAACAGTTAAAAAAATTAGCAATATTAAATCTGAATTACCGCAATTTAGAGAAGTTATAGATTATATTGTGCCTGTATTAAGAAAAACACTTAGAGATATGGATCATATAGAAGTTAAACTAGATGGTATTAAAAAAATATTTGATTTACCAGAATTTCAGAATATTGATAAAGTAAAAGACTTTTTAGAGATTTTAGAAAATAAAGAAGTAGTAAAAAAATTACTTGATTGTGAATCAAACGCTTCATTATCAGTTAAAATTGGTGATGAAATAGATCTTGATGAAATAAAAAATTGTTCTGTTATTACTGCAGGGTACAAGATTGATGGTCAAGAGGCAGGACGAATTGGTGTAATTGGTCCTACACGTATGAATTATTCTAAGATTATTTCTGTTGTTAACTATGTAGCAGAAACATTAACAGAAATGTTTTCAGGAATAAACTTATAGCTAAGAGGTGATAAAAGTGGAAGAAAATGAAAAAAAACAAAAAGATGAAAACTTAACTTCTGAAAATGAACAACAAGAAAAAGAAAATGAAGAAGTTAATGATAAATCTAGTGAGAAAGAGGAAAATCATGAAGAAGAAATGGATGAAGTTGAAAAATTGAAAAAAGAATTGAAAGAAAAAGATGATAAATATTTGAGATTACAAGCTGAATTTAGAAATTATAAAAAAAGAGTTAAAAAAGAAAAAAAAGAATTGACTAAATATGCTCATGGTGAAATTGTTAAAGATATTTTACCTGTAATTGATAATTTCAATAGAGCAATTGTATCTTCTGAAGGTGATGATGATAAAGAATCTCTTTTAGAAGGAATTAAATTAATTAAGAAAAGTCTTGATAATTTTTTAGAAGAAGCAAATGTAAAGCCTATTAAATCATTAGGTGAAAAATTTGATCCTAATTTACATCATGCGGTTATGAAAGAAGAAACTGATGAATATGAGCACAATGAAATTATGGAAGAACTGCAAACTGGTTATAAATTAGAAGATAAAGTTATAAGACACGCAATGGTAAAAGTTGCTTCAAATAAATAATTAGAAATTTATAAGTTTAGAAAAAATTTAAGGAGGATAAATTATGGGAAAAGTAATAGGTATTGACTTAGGAACAACAAATTCGTGTGTATCAGTTATGGAAGGTGGAGACCCTACAATAATTCCAAATGCTGAAGGTAATAGAACAACTCCATCAGTTGTAGCATTTTCTGAAGATGGTGAAAGATTAGTAGGTGAAACTGCTAAAAGACAAGCGATAACAAATCCAGATAGAACAATTATTTCTATTAAAAGACATATGGGTAAAGATTATAAAGAAGAAATAGATGATAAGAAATTAACACCAGAAGAAGTTTCGGCTATGATTTTACAAAAGTTAAAAGCTGATGCTGAAAGTTATTTAGGTGAAGAAGTTAAAGAAGCTGTTATTACAGTTCCAGCTTACTTTAAAGATTCTCAAAGACAAGCTACTAAAGATGCAGGTAAAATTGCAGGTCTAGAAGTTAAAAGAATTATAAATGAGCCGACTGCTGCTTCATTATCTTATGGTTTAGATAAAAAAGATTCACAACAAAAAATTATGGTTTATGACTTAGGTGGAGGAACATTTGATGTTTCTATCCTAGAAGTTGGAGACGGAGTTTTTGAAGTATTAGCTACAAACGGTGATAATGATTTAGGTGGAGATGATTTTGATAAAGTATTAATGGATCATTTAGCTGAAAAATTCAAATCAGAAAATGGTGTAGATTTAAGAAATGAAAAAATGGCTCTACAAAGATTAAAAGATGCAGCTGAAAAAGCTAAAAAAGAATTATCTTCTAAGCAAACTACAAATGTTAATTTACCATTTGTTACTGCTAATCAAAGTGGACCTATGCATTTAGATATAGATATTAAAAGATCTGAATTTGAAAGATTATCTTCGCACTTAGTTGATAAGACTACTGGACCAACTAAAAAAGCATTAAAAGATGCAGAACTTACTTCATCTGATATTGACGAAGTAATATTAGTAGGTGGTTCTACTAGAATCCCAGCAGTACAAGAAGCTGTTAAAAAGATAACTGGTAAAGATGCAAATAAAGGAATTAATCCTGATGAATGTGTTGCAGTTGGTGCAGCTATTCAAGCTGGAGTATTAACTGGTGAAGTTAATGATGTATTATTATTAGATGTTACTCCTTTATCTTTAGGTATTGAAACATTAGGCGGAGTTACAACTACATTAATTGAAAGAAATACAACTATTCCTACTAAGAAAAGCCAAATTTTCTCAACAGCTGAAGATAATCAATCTGCTGTAGATATTCACGTATTACAAGGTGAAAGACAAATGGCTAAAGATAATACAACACTTGGTAGATTCCAATTAGATGGAATACCACCAGCTAAAAGAGGAGTTCCTCAAATTGAAGTTACATTTGATATTGACTCAAATGGTATAGTAAATGTATCAGCTAAAGATAAAGGAACAGGTAAAGAGCAAAATATTACTATTACTTCTTCAACTAATTTAGATGAGGATGAAATTGAAGAAAAAGTAAAAGAAGCTGAAATGCATGCTGAAGAAGACAAAAAGAAAAAAGAACTTATTGAAGCACAAAATAAAGCAGATAGCTTAGCTTATCAAACAGAAAAAACAATTAATGGAGATGAAATTGATATTTCTGAAGAAGATAAGAAAAAAGTTCAAGAAAAAATTGATAAATTAAAAGAAGTAAAAGATAAAGATGATATTGAAGTAATAAATGAAGCTATCGAAGATTTAAATGAAACATTCGAACCAATAGCTCAAGAGATGTATAAAAAACAAGCAGCTCAACAGCAAGCTCAGCAACAAGCAAATCAACAAGCTAATGCTCAACAAGGTCCTAAAAATGACCAAGAAGATGTAGAAGATGCAGACTACGAAGTAGTAGATTAATGCATACTGAAAATTTAATCTTTACGGTCAAGGAGGGTGAGTATGAGTAAAAAAGATTATTATGATGTATTAGGCGTTGATAAAAACGCCGATGCATCTGAATTAAAAAGAGCTTATAGAAAAAAAGCAATGAAGTATCACCCTGACAGAAATGATGGGGATAAAGAAAGTGAAAAGAAATTTCAAGAAATAAATGAAGCTTATGAAGTATTAAGTGATGAAGAAAAAAGAAAGATGTATGATCAATTTGGTCATGCAGGAGTAAACCAACAAGCTGGCGGTCCTGGAGGCCAAGGTGGCTTTGGAGGCGCTAGTGGTTTTGGTGGATTTGAAGATATTATTAATGAAATGTTTGGAGGCGGTTTTTCAGGTGGAGCAAGTTCTAGAAACCGTCCTCAAAAAGGTAAATCTATAAAAGTAAATGTCACTATTAGTTTTAAAGAATCTGCTTTTGGAACTAAAAAAGATATTGAATTTTATAGAACTGAAGAATGTGGCAATTGTCACGGTACAGGTGGTGAACCTGGTAGTTCTAAACATAGCTGTGATAAATGTAATGGTGCTGGAGAAATAAGATATAAACAAAGAAGCTTATTTGGAGAATCAATTTCAGTAAAACAATGTGATAAATGTAAGGGATCTGGAGAAATTTATGAAGATTCTTGTAAAACATGTAAAGGTTATGGAAAAGTTAAGAAAAAGAAAAATATAAATATTAAAATACCAAAAGGTATATATAACGGTGCAAAAATTTCTATTCGTGGAGAAGGTAATCTAGGTAAAAACGGAGGCCCTCGAGGCGATGTTTATGTTGTAGTAAATGTTAAATCTCATGAAATTTTTGAAAGAGATGGAGACGATGTTTTTTGCGAAATACCAATTACATTTACACAAGCTGCTTTAGGTAGTGAAATAGTTGTACCTACATTAGAAGGAAAAATATCTTTTGAAATAAAACCAGGAACTCAAAGTGGAAAGCAATATAGACTTAAAAACAAAGGTTTCCCTATTTTAAATGGTTATGGTAAAGGAAATCAGTATGTAAAAGTTAAAGTTGAAGTTCCTAAAGATTTAAATGCTAGACAAAAAGAATTACTTGAAGAATTTGAAAAAGAAACAGAAGATAATAATGGATATAGTAAAAGAAAAAGTTTCTTTGATAAAGTAGCAGATTTATTTAATTAATTATAAATTTAAAAATCCACGGAAATCCGTGGATTTTTTTATGTTATAATTTTTTTATGAATATCTTTTCCATAAACTATAGTAAAATCATCAATTTTATTAAAGTTTTTAGCTTTGAAACCTACATAGTTATCTTCTATCAAATTTAATTGACGATCTATATTTGTATTTTTAACATATTCAATTTTTTCAAATGTTATTGGCTGAGTAGCATCTAGTTTTTTATTTAAAATACATCGTAATTTACTAGAAGTATTTTCTTTATTTTGAAATTGTAATTTAATAGCTTGAATTTTCAAACCAAATTTTAAGGCATTAGAAAGTGAATAATAGTTATTAGGAGAAATTCTGCACATGCCATATTTATAGCCTCTTTTAATAAACATTTTTTCTACTAAATTCATACTTCTTATTTGTAGATTATTACCTCTAAATTCTTTTTTTACTAGCATAGTTTTAAAATGCATTGTTTTAAGTAATTGATCTTTAGTAAAATCTAAAAAATATCCTAAATTTTTTTTAGATAATTTAGGAGTTTCAGTAATTCTAGCTCCTATTAATTTATTATCTACATATATACCTAAAAATATACCACCGTTTTCAAGATATTTTTTAAACTCTTTTTTTGGTTTGCAAACATAAGTCTCTTTATATTCATCAGGAATATCTTGATGAATCTCATTTTGTAAAGTCATTAAAGAATCTAATTCATCTAAAGTTAATTCTTTGATATAATAATTAACTTTTTCTTTTTCGTTTATATCAACTTTTTTAAATATAAAACCTCTTTCTAAAACTTTCATTCTAGACCTCCTTTTTTATTAGGTGCTGTCTTTTAATTATATAATAGGTTAAATGAAAAATAAAGTAAAAAATAAATTGACACTTAGCTTATAAACCATTATATTTATTATAGACTTAGTATAAAGATGTAATTACAGAGAGGTTTTTATGGATAAAAATATTATAGATAGATTTATGGATTATGTAAAAATTGAAAGTGAATCAGGTAATGAAAAAGATATGGCTAAAATTTTAAAAAAAGAGTTAAAAGACTTAGGACTTAAGGTAAAACAAGATAAACAGACTAAAAAGCATCATTCGAATACATCAAATATTATAGCTAAATTAGAATCTAAAGATTGTGAAGAAAGTGTAATTTTATGTGCTCATATGGATACAGTTAAACCTGGGAAAAATATAAAACCATATATAAAAGATGGTAAAATTTTATCTAAAGGGGATACAATTTTAGGAGCAGATGATAAGGCAGGAATTGCGATAATTATGGATGTCTTATCTAAAATAAAAAATAAAAATATTAAACATATAAATTTAGAAATTGTTTTTACAGTTCATGAAGAAGCAGGTTTATATGGGGCAAAAGCATTAGATTATAGTATGCTTAAATCTAAAAATGCAATTGTACTTGATAGTAGTGGCGAAGTAGGAGGTATTGTAATCAAAGCACCTTCAAAGGAAAAAATTTCTGCTACAGTTAAAGGAAAAGCTTCACATGCTGGAATTGCTCCAGAAGATGGAATAAATGCTATTTCTGTTGCTTCAGATGCTATTAGTCAAATGAAACTTTCTAAAATTGATGATGAAACTACTGCCAATATTGGGACTATGGATGGTGGAGATGCTACTAATGTTGTTCCAGATAAAGTAAATGTGACTGGGGAAGTTAGAAGTTTTAAAAATAATAAGTTAAAAAAGCAAGTAGATCATATGGAAAAATGTATAGACAATTCAATTAATAAATTTAATGCAAAAGGTGAAATAAAGAAAGACAAATTATATAAAGGATATGATTTAGATAAAGATTTAAAATTAATAAAAGATTTAATCAAAGCAGGAAATAATGCAAATGTTGAAATGTTTACTAGAGAATCTAAAGGTGGTTCTGATGCAAATATATTCAACGCTCATGGTATTAAAACAGTTAATTTAGTAATTGGTACTCAATTAGCTCATACAGTAGATGAGTATATTGAAATAGATTCTTTAAAAAATGTAAGTAAAATAGTTTATAATTTTGTTAAAAAATCGGAGTAGTTATCATGTGGTATGAAATATATATAATAACAGAAAATAAAGAAGAAATTTCTAAAAGGCTTCATTGGTTAAAAACTAATGGTGTTTTAATTGAAAAAGATGGTGTAAAAGGATATTTTAAAGACTATAAAAAAGTCATTTCATATTTTGAAAAGTCAAATTTTAAAAAAATAGAGATAAATGTTACCAAAGTAAAAAATGATTGGCAGAAAAAATGGAAAGAAGGCTTTAAATCTATTGGAATAACTGATAAAATCAGAATAAAGCCTTTTAATGATAAGAAAAATTATAAAAATCCAATTGTTATAAAAATAGATCCTGGAATGTCTTTTGGTACTGGTACACACGAGACTACTTTTTTAATGATAAAATTAATACAAAAATATATAAAAAAAGACGATTTGGTTCTAGATATTGGATGTGGAAGTGGAATTTTATCTATTATTAGTAAAAAACTTAATGCTAGAAAAGTATTTGCTCTAGATATAGATAAAGAAGCTATTAAGGCATGTAAAAAAAATTTAAGATTAAATAATATTAAAAAAGGTATTGAAGTTAAAAAAACTAGTATAAGTGATAAATATAATAATAACTATAATATAGTTTTAGCAAATATTTTATATACTATTCTTATAGATATAATAAAAGATATTGTAAAAGTTTTAAAAAAAGATACTATATTTATTTCTTCAGGAATAACTTTAGAAAAATATGAAAAAGTCGAAGAAATATATGAAAAAAACAATTTAAAAATTATAGAAAAAATACAAAAAGGAAAGTGGATTGCAGTTGTTGCAAAGGTGATAAAATGACAAATTTACAAAGCGTTGCATTTAAAACACTAGGTTGCAAAGTAAATGATTATGAGACTGATATTTTAACTGAAATTTTTGAAAATGCTAATTATAAAGTTATTGATTTTGAAAAACAAGCAGATGTTTATGTTATAAATACGTGTACAGTAACAAATTTAAGTGCTAAAAAATCTAGGCAAATGATTAGACAAGCTAAAAGAAGAAATTTAGATTCTTTAGTAATTGTAGTTGGTTGCTATGCACAACAAGAACCTAAATTACTTTTAGAAATGGATGAAGCAGACTTAATCATAGGTAATAATAATAAAAATAAAATTTTAGAATATATTGAAAATTATGATGGTAAAAGAAAAGAAAAAATTATTGATATTTCAAAACAAGATAAATTTGAAGATTATATCTTAGAAAAGACATTAGATAAAACTAGAGCTTTTATTAAAATTCAAGATGGATGTAATGAGTTTTGTACATATTGTATAATTCCTCATGTTAGAGGAAGAGTAAGGTCAAGGAAATTAGATTCTGTAATTAAAGAAGTAAAGAAATTAAGAGATAATGGATATAAGGAAATTGTATTTACTGGAATACATGTAACCTCTTATGGAGAAGATTTAGATTTTAAGATTGACTTAATAGATCTTTTAAATAAAGTTAATAAAATTGATGGTATTGAAAGACTTAGGCTTTCTTCTTTAGAACCTACATTCTTAAATGAAAAAAATATTAAAAGATTATCTAAAGTTTCTAAATTAGTAAATCACTTTCATTTATCTTTACAAAGTGGATCTGACTTTGTTTTAGATAGAATGAATAGAAATTATAAAACTAATCAGTATCTAAAAGTTGTTAAAAAGATTAGAAAATATTTTAATAATCCTTCTATTACTACAGATATTATTGTTGGTTTTCCTGGGGAAACTAAAAAAGAATTTAATGAAACAGTTGAATTTGTTAAAAAAGTTAAATTTAGTCAAGTTCATGTATTTAGATTTTCTAAAAGAGATGGAACTAAAGCAGCTAAGATGAAAAATCAAGTTAACGGTAATATTAGCTCTAAAAGGTCTAAAATCCTTAGAAAGCTTACTAAAAAGCTTGAAAAGGAGTATATTAAAGAAAATTTACTTACAACAAAAAAAGTGTTATTTGAAACTTTTGATAAAGAAAATAAAATTGCTGAAGGATTGACTAAAAATTATTTAAGAGTATATGTTAAATCTGATAAAGATTTAAGTAATAAATTGATTGATGTTCATCTAGATTTTTATAACAATAATAAAATTTTTGGAAGTTTAAAAGGAGGGAAAGATGAGTGATTGTATTTTTTGTAAAATAGTTAATGGAGATATACCTTCTGATAAAGTATATGAAGATGAATTTTGTATGGCTTTTAATGATGTTAATCCTGTTGCTCCAACGCATATTTTAATTATACCTAAAAAACATAAAAAGTCATTAAATGAAATAGACAATGAAGATCTTTTAGGTAAATTAATGTTAGTTGCAAAAAAAATTGCTAAAGATCAAGGTTTAAGTCAAGATGGATATCGGATTGTAAATAATACTGGCAAATTAGGTGGCCAAACTGTAAATCATTTTCACTTGCATTTACTAGGTGGAAGAAATTTACAATGGCCTCCAGGTTAAAAAAGGAGAAAGATTATAATTATGAAAAAGAAATTAATGAATGATTTAAAAGAAGCTATGAAAAATAAAAATAAGCTAAAAAAGCAAGTTATAACAATGCTTAAAGCAGAAATTAAGCAAATAGAAGTTGATGAAAGAATTGATGTAGATAAAGAAAGAATTATGGATATTATAGCTTCTCAAATCAAAGTTAAGAGAAATGCTTTAAAAGATTTTAAAAAAGCTGAAAGACAAGATTTAGTTGAAAAAACTGAAAAAGAGATTGCTATTTTAAAAAAGTATTTACCAAAACAGTTGTCTAAAGAAGAATTAGAAAAAATTATTGATGAAACAATTCAAAATGTATCGGCAACTAGTATGAAAGATATGGGAAAAGTAATGGGAAAAGTTACTTCTAAAGTAAAAGGTAAAGCTGAAAATTCTTTAGTAGCGGAGATTGTTAAATCTAAGCTAATGTAAATAAATATAATGATCCTCAATAAATCTTATCTTTATTGATAAAGATTAATTGAGGATTTATTTTTGAAATTTAAATCAGTTGATTTATGTTTATTTTTCATTGTTTGATTAGTATGGTATAATTAAAAGTAGGTGATATAAAAGGAGGAAAATTTGGATTCAATAAAAATAAAGATACATTCAAAAGATAAAATAGCCAAGTTATTTGGTAATTTAGATAAAAATATAAAATTAATAGAAGATGAATTTGATTGTTTAATAAGAATTCAAAATGGGAATATCATTATTCAAGGTAGTGACAAGGAAATTGTTGAAATACTCATTTTAAAATTATTAGAAGAAATTGAACATAATAAAACAATCGATGATCAATTAATTGATTTTTATATAAAAAAAGTTAAACAAAATGAATTAAGTAAGTTAGATACAATGAACGATTTTATTATTTGCTTAAATGTAAAAGGACAAACTATAAAGCCAAAGACTCCAGGGCAAAAATCGTATGTAGAAGGTATAAAAAATAATGTTTTAACTTTTGGGATTGGTCCAGCAGGTACAGGTAAAACATATTTAGCAGTTGCTATGGCTGTTAGGGCTTTTAGAAATAAAGAAATAGATAGAATTATAATTACTAGACCAGCAGTTGAAGCTGGAGAAAATTTAGGCTTTTTACCTGGTGATTTAGAGATGAAAATTGATCCTTATTTAAGACCGCTTCACGATGCTTTGTATAATTTATTAGGAACTAAACTTTTTAATAAATATAAAGAAAATGGATTAATTGAAGTAGCCCCTTTAGCTTATATGCGTGGTAGAACTTTAGATAATGCTTTTATAATTTTAGATGAAGCACAAAATACTACTATATCTCAAATGAAAATGTTTTTAACTAGATTTGGTTTTGGATCAAAAGTTGTTGTTAATGGGGATATTAGTCAAATTGATTTAAAAGGACATAAAAGTTCCGGTTTAGTACATGCTTCTGAGATTCTTAAAAATTTAAAAAACATTAAAATTTCTCGTCTTAAAGGTGAAGATGTAGTACGTCATAGACTTGTTAAAGACATCATATCTAGATATGAAAAAGGCGGTAAATAATGATAGATCTTTTAATAAATAGTAGGCAAGATTTTTTAAATATAGATGATGAGTTTAAAAAGTTTATAAAAAGATGTATAAAGGCTACTTTAGATTATGAAAAGATTGAAAAAGATGTCCAAATTAGTTATTTGTTTGTAGATAATCAAGAAATAAAAAAATTAAATAAAAAATTTAGAAACAAAGATACTGTAACTGATGTTTTATCTTTTCCAGGTTATGAAAATTTAGAAGAAGTAAATTCTAAAATCCTTTATTTAGGTGATATAGTTATTTCTTGTAAAAGAGCAAATTCGCAAGCAAAAGAGTATGAACATAGTTTAAAAAGAGAGATAGGATATTTAACTATCCATAGTATTTTGCATTTATTAGGATATAACCATAAAAATAAGTTTGATAAAAAAATAATGCGTTCTAAAGAAAAAGATATTTTAAAATCTATTGATTTAAGGAGATAAAATGAAAAAAATATTTATAGTATTATTGATTTTTTCTTTATTTTTAGTAGGATGTAATGATAAAGAAAAAATAAATAATGAAGCAAATAATGTTGTTGATGAACAAGTGAATGAAGAAGAAATTGATGTCATTGAAACTGAAAATCAAGATGATGAGCTAATTACAAAAAAAGAAGAGAGTAATAAAAAAGAAGATAAAGAACCTAAATTTTATTCTGAGTTAACAGGTCTAGAAGTAAAAGAAAGTATAATTAATAGAAGACCTATTGCTGTTATGCTTGATAATCATTATAAAGCAAGACCACAAGCAAATTTAAGTAAAGCTGATATTGTATATGAGATACTTGCTGAAGGTAAAATAACAAGATATATGGCAATTTATCAATCGATATTTCCAGAAAATATTGGTCCAGTAAGAAGTGCAAGACCTTATTTTATTAAAAAAGCTTTAGAGTTAGGAAGTTTTTATGTTCATGTAGGTGGATCTCCTCAAGCTTTTAAAGATATTGATAGGTTTAATGTTAAAGATATTGATGCAATGGCTAGTGGGTATAATACTTTTTGGAGAAAAAATCATAAAAATATACCACATAATATGTATACTAGTTCTAATGCAATCTTAAAAGAAGCAGATAGAAAAAAGTATTCTCTAGATAATAATATTGATTTTTTTGAATTTAATAATGAATTAAAAAACTTAAATGGAGAAAAAGCTAAAAATATTAAGATTTTTTATAAAAAACCAGATAACTCAGATTCTTATGGTTATATATCTGAGTATAGATATTTAGAAGATCAAAATAAATATTTAAGGTATACAAATAACGAAAAATATTTAGATGAATCCACTGATAATGAAATAAAAGTAACGAATATAATAATACAATTTGCAAAACATAAAGTTTATGATAATAAAGGACGTAAAAATATAAATTTAATAGGAAGTGGCAAAGCTAAATTAATAACTAATGGAGAAGTTATTGATTTAGATTGGAAAAAAGATAGTGTTGATAGTAAAACTATATTTTTAAATAAAGATGGAGAGAAAATCACATTAAATAAAGGAAAAACTTGGATACAAGTAGTTCCGTTAGATATTGAAATTGAAATAAATTAGAAAGGTGTATTATGAATAATAAAAAATTAATGGAAATGGCTAAAAAAGCAAAAGAGAATGCATATGTACCGTATTCAGATTTTAAAGTTGGAGCTGCTTTACTTACTAAAAGCGGGAAAGTATATACAGGATGTAATGTAGAGATTGCTTCTATTGGAGCAACTAACTGTGCAGAAAGGACTGCTATATTTAAAGCAGTTAGTGAAGGACAAAGAGAGTTTGAAAAAATAGCTGTAACAGGAGATGCTAAAGAGACGTATCCTTGTGGTATATGTAGACAAGTTATAGTAGAATTTGGTATAGATATTGAAGTTATTATTGAAAAAGATTCTAAATTGAAAGTATTTAAAATTGACGATTTATTGCCACATTCTTTTACTGGCAAAGATTTAGATGAGGTAAAATAATGAGTTTTAAATCTGGATTTGCAACAATTATTGGTAGAACTAATGTAGGAAAATCAACTTTAGTAAATAAAATTTTAAAACAAAAAGTAATTATTGTTACTGATAAACCTCAAACGACAAGAAATAAAATATCAGCAATTTATAATGATAAAGATAGTCAAGTCGTATTTTTAGATACTCCAGGAGTTCATAAACCTAAAAATGAATTATCGAAAAGGTTAATGAGTACAACTAAAAGAACATTAAATGAAGTAGATGTAGTAATATTTATGATAGATTCTTCTTTACAAATTGGTCCAGGAGATAAATATATTTTAGATATTTTAAAAACTGTAAAAAAACCAATTATTTTAGCAATTAATAAAATTGATTTAATAAAAAAGAGTGAACTTATACAGATTGTAAGAAAATACGAAAGATATGATTTTATCAAAGAAATTGTAGGTATATCTGCATTAAATGGACAAAATGTTAATGACTTAATAAATAAAGTTAAAAGTTTTTTAAATGAAGGACCTAAATATTATCCTCAAGATATGTTTATAGACCAACCAGTTAAAACGATTGTATCAGAATTTATTAGAGAAAAAGCTTTAATGTATTTACAACAAGAAGTACCTCATGGTGTTTTAGTTAAAATTGATAATTATAAAGAAAGAGAAAATAAAGATTTGATAGATATTGACGCTACTATAATTTGTGAAAAAAATTCTCATAAAGGTATTATTATTGGTAAAGGTGGACGAAAGATTAAAGGAATTGGAAAAGCTGCTAGACAAGATATCGAAAAATTAGTAGGAGTAAAAGTAAATTTACAACTTTGGGTCAAAGTAGTGAAAAATTGGAGAAATAATCCTAATTATATAGATGATTCTTATTAAAAAAATTTAGGAGGACTTTTGTGTATAAGCAATATAAGCGTATAAGTGAATTGATGATTGAAATCGATAATTTGATTGATTTTAGAGAAATGGATAAGTTAAAAGAATATCTTAATGATATTCATCCTATGGATTTAGTAGATATAATCAAAGATTTAAATACAGATAAGACAAATATTATATTTGATCTTTTAGATATTGATAAAGCTTCTCAAATTTTAGAAGCTGTAGAACCAGATAGTTTTGTATCTTTGATTAAAAGATTAGATAAAAGAAAAAGAGAAATAATTTTAGATCATACTGCAAAAGATGATATTGTAGATATATTATCGGAATTAAATCAAAAAAGAGCATTAAATGTTATAGATGACTTAGAAATAGAAGATTCTAAAGAAGTAAAAAAATTATTAAGTTATGATCCTGAAGTTGCCGGCGGGATTATGACAAGTGATTATGTGTATTTAGAAGAGAATAAAACTAAGTTAGAAGCTATTAAGTATCTTGAGAAAGAAGCACCAGAAGCTGAGACAATTTATTATATATATATTGTTGATAATAATAATAAATTAGTTGGAGTTTTATCTTTAAGAGAATTATTAGTAGCTAAAAAAGAGACTTTACTTAAAGATATTATGAGTAAAAATATAATACATGTAAATGTTTATGATGACCAAGAAGAAGTTGCTCATTTAGTTTCAAAATATGATTTACTTGCAATTCCTGTTATAGATGATTTTAATAAATTAAAAGGAATTATTACTGTAGATGATATCATTGATGTAATTGAAGATGAAGCAACTGAGGATTTTATGAAATTTGCTGGTTCATCAGAAGAAATAATTAGTGATAAAGATATTTGGGGCTCAATAGTCAGTTCTACTAAAGCTAGATTACCATGGTTAATTATAACTGTATTTGGAGGATTAATTTCGGCTACAGTAGTTAATAGGTTCCAAGGGATAATTAACACCTACACTTTACTTTCATTGTTTATGCCGCTTTTAGCAGGCATGGGAGGTAATGTAGGAACTCAATCTTCAACTATCACTGTAAGAAACTTAGCTATTGGACAAATTGAATCTAAAGATATTTTAAAAACTCTTGCTCATGAAGTTTCCGTTGGTGTTATAGTTGGATTAGTTTGTGCAAGTTTGGTAGGTTTTTTTGCTTTTATTTTGCATGAAGAAATGATTTTAAGTGTAATTGTAGGCGTTGCAATGATGGGAAATATTATTACAGCTGCAACTATAGGAACATTAATACCTTTGATTTTTGATAAACTAGGTGTTGACCCTGCAGTAGCATCTGCGCCGTTTATAACTACAACTGTAGATATAACTGGTTTAAGTATATATTTCACTTTAGCCACTATTTTACTTACTAAACTTGGTTAATATTTAAAGGAGGCATTTTGAAAATATCAACTAAAGGTATAATTTTAAAAACAATGGATTTTAATGAAGACGACTTATTAATAACTATATTTTCTTTAAAACGCGGTAAAATAGTTGCTATTGCTAGAAATGCTAAAAAGGTAAAATCTAAATTTGCTCCGGTTTCAAATATTTTTGTATATGGAGAATTTGATGTGTATATTGGCAAAAATTGGAATCATTTAAATGATATTTCTATTAATAAATCATTTTATTCTATTAGAGAAGATATTGAAAAGATGAGTTATGGTTCATATTTTTTAGAATTAACATTATTTTCTATTTATTCTAATAGGCCTGATAGAAAAAACTTTATTTTACTATTAAAAACTTTAGCATTTTTAGAAGAAACGACAGATTATAATTTATTAAAAGTAATTTTTGACTATAAGTTAATATCTAATTTAGGATATAAACCTAATATTTATGATTGTAGTAATTGTAATAAATCTTTAGATGAAAATATTAAGTTTAGTGTTAAAAATGGAGGAATACTTTGTAATAATTGCGATTTTGATGATACTATGAATATAAGCATGAAAATTTTAAAGATTTTTCAATATGTTGACTCTAATAAAATAGAAGATATTATTAAAATTGAAATTAATAGCGTATTTTTGAAAAAATTGGATATAATATTATATAAGTACATTTCTTATTATTTAGAAAAAAGCGATTTTAAAAGTTTGAAATTTATTAAATTATTTAAGGAGGAAAAATGAAAATTACTTTAGAACAAGTTGATGAGGTTATTCAAAGAACAAATGTTAATTATGAAGATGCTAAGAAAGCTTTACAAGAAAGCGATGGAGATGTTTTAGATGCTATTGTTTATTTAGAGAAAAATGAAAAGGCTAGTAAAACTCAAGAAGTTAAAAAAGAATTTAGTGATTTTTTAAAAGAAATTATTGATAAAGGTAAAGTAAATAAAATTTTAGTTAAAAAAGACAATGAACAAATCATGAATGTTCCTATAGCTGCAGGTATTATAGGCACTGTATTTTTCTCTACTGCAATAATTGCAGCAGTTGCTAGTGCATTTATTGCTGGATGTGAAATATATATTGTTAACGATGATGACAAGACAATTAATATAAAAGAATATTCTAAAGAAAAGTATGACAACTTAAAAGATAAAATACAAAAAAAATAATGGTTTACTTTTAAAGATATCTTTGTTAGAATAAATATTAGATAATATAAAAAATTAATATAATACTTTGATAAAGAGTAGTAATATATTTATTAGGTTATAGAGAGTCAAAGATTGGTGGAATTTGATACCTAATATATATGAAGGCGCTTTTGAGTATTTATTTAGTTAAGTGTTATAAATAGGGTGGAACCGCGGAAATCTTTCGTCCCTTTAGGGAATGAAAGATTTTTTTGTTTTTTGAATAAAGGAGGAAGTGAATGTCAGTAAATGTCAATATGAAAGAAATTGTATCAATTTGTGCTCAAAGAGGTTTTATATTTCAAGGTTCAGATATCTACGGTGGATTAGCTAATACATGGGATTACGGACCTTTAGGTGTAGAATTAAAGAAAAACATTAAAAAAATGTGGTGGAAAAATTTTATTCAAAGACCTAAATTTAATGTAGGAATTGATTCAGCTATTTTAATGAACCCAAAAGTTTGGGAAGCTTCAGGCCATGTTGGAGGTTTTAATGACCCTCAAATTGACTGTAAAGTATGTAAATCAAGGTTTAGAGCTGATAATTTAATTGAAAATTATTATCTTAAAAATGGTAAGGAAGTTGTTGTAGACGGTTGGTCAAAAGAAAAAATGACTGATTTTATTGATAACCACGATATTAAATGTTTAACATGTGGCAATAAAGATTTTACTGAAATTAGAGATTTTAATTTAATGTTTAAAACAAGTCAAGGTGTAGTAGATGAATCTGCTAGAGATATTTATTTGCGTCCTGAGACAGCTCAAGGAATTTTTGTTAATTTTTCTAAAGTTCAAAGAACTTCAAGACAAAAATTACCTTTTGGTATAGGACAAATAGGAAAATCTTTTAGAAATGAAATAACTCCAGGTAACTTTATATTTAGAACAAGAGAATTTGAGCAAATGGAATTAGAATTTTTCTGTAAACCAGATGAAGATTTAAAATGGTATGAGTATTGGAAAAAAGAATGTATGGACTTTTTATTAAATATAGGTGTTAGAGAAGATAATTTAAGGTTTAGAGATCATGAAGAAGATGAACTTTCTCATTATTCAAATGCTACTTCAGATATTGAATTTAAATTTCCTTTTGGTTGGGGAGAATTGTGGGGAATTGCAGATAGAACAGATTATGATTTAAAACAACATATTGACCATTCTGGTAAAAACTTAAAATATCATGATCCGTATACAAATAAAAAATTAATACCATATTGTATCGAACCATCAGTAGGAGTAGATAGATTATTCTTAGCAATTTTAGTAGATGCTATGGAAGAAGAAGAATTAGAAAATGGAAAAACTAGAAACTTAATGAGATTAAATCCAGAATTAGCTCCTGTTAAAGCAGCTGTCTTTCCACTTACTAAAAAATTAGCTGATGAAGCAGAAGAAGTTTATAATAAAATCAGAGATGATTTTAATGCTGTATTTGATACATCAGGTTCTATTGGTAAAAGATACAGAAGACATGATGAAGTAGGGACTCCATTTTGCATAACATATGATTATGATTCAAGAGATGATAATCAAGTAACAATTAGAGATAGAGATACTATGGAGCAAGTAAGAATAGATATTGATAAAGTAAAGGATTATGTTTTAGATAGAATTACTCTAGATTAATTATAAAGATCTCCTTTTAATATATTTTATATAAAATATATTAAAAAGGAGATTTTAATATAAATATGAATTTTTTTAAATGTTTTGGGTATATTAATAACATATATGTTATTTATTAAAAAAATTATTGAAAAAATTTGATTTTTATTATTTGAGTTATTAAAATATAAAGGGAGGTCAAGATGGGGAAGCATTATATTTATATAGTTTCTGACTCCATAGGGGAGACAGCGGAAAAGGTTTCCATAGCTGCTGCAGAACAATTTCAAGATGTTGATTATGAGATGGTAAAAGTACCTTATATTTCTCAAAAAAAGCAAATTGATGATTTGATTAAAGCAGCTAAAAATCAAAGTTCTATTATTTTATTTACATTGGTAGTTAAAGATTTAAGGAATTATTTAGTAAATCTATGCGAAGAACATAATATTTTATATAATGATATTATGAAGCCTATTTTAAGTGATTTAAATATTTTATTTGAAAGTGATCCTGTTTTAGAACCAGGGATTATCCATAAACTAGATGAAGAATATTTTAAAAGGGTAGAAGCAGTTGAATTTGCTGTTAAATACGATGATGGAAAAGATGCAAAAGGTATAAAAAAGGCAGATGTTGTGATACTAGGGATATCGCGGACATCTAAAACTCCACTTAGCATGTATTTAGCTCATAAAAATATAAAAGTGGCAAATGTACCTTTGGTACCTGAAGCAAAAGTTCCAAAAGAAATATTCGAACTAGATTCAAATAAAATAGTAGGACTTTTGAATTCGCCGGATAAATTAAATGAAATAAGAAAAGAAAGGCTGAAGGTTTTAGGATTAGGGGATTCAGCTGAATATGCAAATATGGGTAGAATTATGGACGAGTTAGAATTTGCAAAAAAACTTTATAATAAGTTAGATTGCAAAGTGATTGATGTCTCTAATAAAGCAGTTGAAGAAACTGCAAATATTATTATAGAAGAAGTTTTAAAAGAAAATTAATACTTAAGGGGGAGTAATGAAAAAAAAGTTTGTTTATGATTTTGAAAATGGTGGTATAGAAATGAAGCCGATTTTAGGAGGTAAAGGGGCCTCACTTGCAGAAATGTCTAAAATTGGGTTGCCAGTACCAGAAGGTTTTACATTAACGACTGAAGCATGTTTAAAGTATTTAAATGAAGGGCAAAAGATTGATGAAGATTTAGAAAAAGAAATTTTTGAGCATTTGAAAAGTTTAGAAGAAAAAACTTCTAAAGAGCTTGGTAATGAAGATGATCCTTTATTAGTATCAGTTCGTTCAGGTGCAGTTATTTCAATGCCTGGAATGATGGATACAGTTTTGAATTTAGGTCTTAATGACAAATCTGTAAAAGGATTAGCAAAATTAACTAATGATGAATCTTTTGCACTAGATTGTTATAGAAGACTTATTCAAATGTTTGCAGATGTTGTACTTGGGGTAGAAAAGTATAAATTTGATGAAGTTATGAAAAAAGCTATTGGGAAAAATGCTGATAAGACAGATGAAATAACGACAGAAGAATATTATACTTTAATAGATGCATTTAAAGAAAAATTTAAAAAAGAAGTAGGTTTTGAATTCCCACAAGATCCTAAAAGACAACTTATGATGGCTATTACAGCTGTTTTTGATTCATGGAATAATAAGAGAGCTATTATTTATAGAAAAAATAACGATATTGCTGATGATTTAGGTACAGCAGTAAATGTTCAAACAATGGTTTTTGGTAATATGGGTCAAGATTCAGCAACAGGTGTAGCATTTACAAGAAATCCTGCAAATGGTGAAAATAAAATTTATGGTGAATTTTTAATTAATGCTCAAGGTGAAGACGTTGTAGCAGGAATAAGAACACCTAAAGAAATTAGTAAATTAGAAGAAGTTTTACCTGAAGTTTATAAAGAATTTATTGATGCTACTGAAGTTTTAGAAAAACATTATAAAGATGTACAAGATATAGAGTTTACAATAGAAAGAAATAAACTTTACTTTTTGCAAACAAGGACTGCTAAAAGAACAGCAGATGCAGCTATAAATATTGCTGTAGATATGGTAAAAGAAGGTTTAATTGATAAAAATGAAGCGATTAGCAGAATTTCTCCAGAGCAAATTGATCAACTTTTACATCCAGAATTTGTTGAAGAGAGTTTAGAAGAAGCTGAAAAATTAACTAAAGGCTTGCCAGCTTCGCCTGGAGCAGTTAGTGGACATGTTTATTTTAATTCAGAAGAAATTGTAAAAGCAAAAGAAAAAGGGATAGATGGTATTTTACTTAGAACTGAAACATCACCTGAAGATATTGAAGGAATGATAGCTGCTGAAGGTATTTTAACTGCTAGAGGTGGTATGACATCTCATGCTGCAGTTGTTGCTAGAGGTATGGGTAAGTGTTGTATTGCAGGCTGTAGTGATATTAAAGTAAATGAAAAAGAAAAATATTTTATAATTGATGGTAAAAAGTATCATCAAGGACATTTCTTATCATTAAATGGTACAACAGGTATTGTTTATAATGGTGAAGTAGAAACTAAAGATCATGAATTAACTGGTAAATTTGGAACTTTAATGGAATGGATAGATGATATTAAAAAGTTAAAAGTTAGAACTAATGCTGATAATCCAAAAGATGCAAAAGTAGCAAATAAATTTGGAGCTGAAGGTATTGGGCTTTGTAGAACTGAGCATATGTTTTTTGATTCAGAACGTATTAAGTCAGTAAGAAAAATGATTTTATCTAAAAGTAAGGATGAAAGAGAAAATGCTCTTTCTGAATTGTTACCTTACCAAGTTGAAGATTTCTTAGGGATTTATGAAGAAATGAAAACAAAGCCAGTTACAGTTAGATTACTTGATCCACCATTACATGAATTCTTACCTTCTGAAAAAGAAGATATTGAAAAATTAGCTTTAGATTTAAAAGTATCATTTACTGAATTAAAAGATAAAATTATGGATTTAAAAGAATTTAATCCAATGTTAGGTCATAGAGGTTGTAGATTAGCAATTACTTATCCTGAAATATATATTATGCAAGTAAAAGCTATTATTAAAGCAGCGATCGAAGTTTCAAAGAAAAATGATTTCGATGTTAAACCAGAAATTATGATTCCTTTAGTAGGACACTTAAAAGAATTTACTGATTTAAAGACATTAGTAGACGGTGTTATTAAGGAAACATTTGAAAAAGAAGATTATAAATTAGATTATCACGTAGGAACAATGATAGAAATTCCAAGAGCAGCATTAATTGCTGATAAAATTGCAAAGCACGCTGAATTTTTCTCATTTGGTACTAACGATTTAACTCAAATGACTTTAGGTTTTTCTCGTGATGATGCTGGTAAGTTTATCGGAGAATATAAAGAAAAAGATATTTTACCATATGACCCATTTGAAAGAATTGATTTTGAAGGTGTAGGCAGATTAATGGAGATGACTACTAATTTAGGTAGAAAGACTAAAAGTGATTTAAAAATAGGTATTTGTGGAGAACACGGAGGAGAAGCTAAATCAGTTAAATATTGTAATAAACTAGGTTTAGATTATGTTTCTTGTTCACCTTATAGAGTACCTATTGCTAAATTAGCTGCTGCTCAAGCTATTATAGAAGAGTAAAAAGAGTGCCTGAAAAATGGCACTTATACATAAAAGAGGTGGTCTTATGATAAGAAATAAAACTTTAGAGATCGAAAAAAAGATTTTAGATCCTTTAGCAAAAAAAGCTAGTGATTCGAAAGGAAGAAGAAAACCTCAGAAAAGTTGTAATATAAGAACGGCTTTTCAAAGAGATAGAGATAGAATTATACATTCAAAAGCTTTTAGAAGATTGAAACATAAGACACAAGTATTTTTATCTCCAGAAGGAGATCATTATAGAACAAGGTTAACTCATACTTTAGAAGTTGCACAAATTTCTAGAACAATTGCAAGAGCATTAAGGTATAACGAAGATTTAACAGAAGCTATTGCTTTAGGTCATGATTTAGGTCATACTCCTTTTGGACATTGCGGTGAAGAAGTCTTAAATGATATATATAAACCAGGATTTAAACATAATAAACAGAGTTTAAGAGTTGTAGATTATTTAGAAACAAAGAAAAATTTAAAAAATTATGGATTAAATTTGACATATGAGGTTAGAGATGGTATATTGAAACATCGAGGGAGTGAATTGCCTGAAACCTTAGAAGGTCAAATTGTTAAAATAAGTGATAGGATTGCATATATTAATCACGATATTGATGATGCTCTAAGAGCCAATATTTTAACAATGGACTCTTTTCCAAAAAAATATTTAAATGTTTTAGGTTGGACTCATGGAGACAGAATAAATAATTTAATTGTAGATGTTATTGAAAATAGTAAGAATAAATCTAAAATTCAAATGAGTTCTAAAACAGATAAATATTTTAATTTATTAAGAGATTTTATGTTTAAAAATGTATATTTAAATAATAATGCTAAGAAAGAAGAAACTAAAGCTCGACATATTATAAGAGCTTTATTTGAGTTTTTTTGTAAAAATCCAAAAAAATTGCCAAATGAAAGGTATGAAGATTATTTAAAAAATAATACTAATGAAGCTATAAAAGATTATGTTGCTGGTATGAGTGATAGATATGCTGTTAATAAATACAAGGAAATATTTATGCCTGAATTTTGGAATTAAATAAAGGATTTTAAATTTTTTTATAGAATATTATTATAAGGTGGTTAAATGGCAAAAAAATATGTTGAAAATATTAGTGAAATAATTATTGATAATGTTGACATAGTTGATTTTATTTCTGGATATGTAAGACTAAAAAAATCTGGTAATAATTATAAAGGATTATGTCCTTTTCACAGTGAAAAAACACCATCTTTTTTTGTTTCAAGCGAAAAACAATTATTTAATTGTTTTGGGTGTGGAATGGGTGGTAATATAATTTCTTTTGTGTCAGAAATTGAGAATTTAGATTTTATTGATACTATAGAATATATAGCAGATACAGCAAATTTAGATTTATCACCTTATATAAATGATAATGACTCATATACAGAAGAATATCAAAAAAGAAAAAAAATATTAAATTTAAATAGACAAGCAGCTATTTATTTTTATAGAAACTTACCTAAATCTAAAAAGGCTTTGAATTATTTAAAAAATAGAGATATTAATCAAAAAACAATTAAAAAATTTGCTTTAGGATATGCTAAAGATAATTGGGAAGGATTAATGGATCATTTATTAAATAAAGGATTTAAAAAAGAGTTTTTATACAATTCCGGCTTAATATCTAAAAGTAATAAATCTAATAAATATTATGATCGTTTTAGAGATAGGATAATGTTTCCTATATTTGACTACAAAGGAAAAATTTTAGCATTTGGAGGACGAATAATTACTAAAGATGAAAAGGCTCCAAAATATCTAAATTCACCAGAGACTTATGTTTTTAATAAGTCTAGTGTTCTTTATGGACTTAAAAATGCTAAAAAAAATATAAGAGATAAAAATTATTTGATTTTAGTTGAAGGTTATATGGATGTAATTATGTTAAATAGATTTGGAGTAAAAAACGTAGTTGCAGCTTTAGGTACATCTTTTACTAAAAAGCATAGTAGAGTAATTAATAAATATGTTGATGAAGTTATTATTTGTTTTGATCCAGATGATGCGGGTATAAAAGCTACTAAGAGAGCAATTAATCAAATGAAAAATATTGTTCCTAAAGTAAAAGTAGTTGAATTAAAAAAAGGATATGATCCAGATGATTATATCAAAGAATATGGTAAAGATAAGTATTTAAAAAAAGTTAAAAAAGCTAAAACAAGTCATATGTATTTAATTGATAAAGTCTATAAGTCTTTATCTTTTGATAATGAATATGATTTTTTAGAATTTATCCAAAAAACTAAAAAAATATTAAACGATATTAATGATTACACAAGAGCACATTATTATGTAAAAAAAATTTCTAAAATGATTGATATGCCTAAGGAATCTTTATTAGATGAATTATTTGATAATATATCTAAAAATAAAAAAAGAATGAATAATAACAACAAAAAAGTTAATAAATATAAGTTAGAAAGTTCAGATACAACATCAAAAAAATATGAAAAAAATATTTTAAAATATGCTTTAATTGATAGAAGTAAATATAATGAGATATTAGATTTAATAGATTTAAATTTATTTTTAAATAATGAAATAATTAGTATTTTTGATTTCTTAGAAAAATATTATAAAGAAAATGAAACTTTTGTTTTAAAACGCGTTTTAGATCATTTGCCAGTAGATCAAGCTAAAATATGTCAAGATTTATTAAAAAATTTGACTATTGAAAAAAATTATAAAAAAAATATATCAATATATATGAAAAAAATTGAAATAGAATATTTAAATAAAAAAATAAAAAATATAAAGTATGAATTAAAAAGAACGAATGATCAAGCCAAAATGGAAGCGCTAATTATAAAAGAAGATAATATTAAAAGGGAAATAAGAGCATTGAAAAAAAGGTAATTTATGGAAGGAGAGTTTTATGGCTGATGAAAAAGAAGTAGTCATTAAAAAAATAATAAAAGAAGGGCTTGATAAAGGTAAACTATCTTATCAGCACATTGATGAAAAATTAGAAGAACTTGATTTAGGTAATGTAGAAAAACAAAAAATTTATCAATCTTTAGAAAAAGAAGGAATTGATTTACTTACTGAAAAAGAAGTAAAAACGAGTAAATTATCTAAAGAAGAACAAAAAGAGGTCAAAGAAAAAGAAAAAGAGAGAAATAAAAAAAAGAAAGAAGAAGTTAAGGAAAATAAAAAAGAAAAAACTGTTCCTAAAAGTGTTAATGTAGATGATCCTGTAAGAATGTATTTAAAAGAAATAGGTAAAGTTTCATTATTAACTAAAGAAGAAGAAATCGATTTAGCAAAAAGGATAGAAGCAGGAGAAGAATATGCTAAACAAAAGTTAACTGAAGCAAATTTAAGGTTAGTAGTATCTATTGCTAAAAAATATGTTGGTAGAGGTATGTTGTTTTTAGATTTAATACAAGAAGGAAACTTAGGACTTTTAAAAGCAGTTAAAAAGTTTGATTGGCGAAAAGGTTATAAATTTTCAACATATGCTACTTGGTGGATTCGTCAGGCTATTACACGTTCTATAGCTGACCAAGCTCGTACTATTAGAGTTCCAGTACATATGGTAGAGACTATAAATAAATTAATTAGAATTCAAAGACAACTTTTACAAGACTTAGGACGCGAACCTACTCCTGAGGAAATTGGTGAAGAAATGGGTATTACAGTTGAAAAAGTAAGAAAGATTTTGAAGATAGCTCAGGAACCTGTGTCTTTAGAAACTCCTATTGGTGAAGAAGAAGATAGTCACTTAGGCGATTTTATAGAAGATCAAGAATCACCAGCACCAGCTGAAGCAGCAGCTTTCTCATTGTTAAAAGATCAATTAAGAGAAGTTTTAGGTTCTTTAACTGAAAGAGAACAAAAAGTATTAAGACTTAGATTTGGGTTAGATGATGGTAGAGCTAGAACATTAGAGCAAGTTGGAAAGCAATTTGATGTAACTAGAGAACGTATTAGACAGATAGAGGCTAAAGCTTTAAGAAAGCTTAAACATCCTAGTAGGTCAAAAGAATTAAAAGATTTTTTAGATTAATATATTGTAGTAATATAAAAAGGAGATATTATGTTATCTAAACGTTTAAAAATTTTAGCTAGCTACATTAAAAAAGATGATAAAGTTGGGGATATAGGCACTGATCACGGTTTTATACCTATATATCTTTTAAAAAATAATATAATAGATTATGTAATCGCTTCAGATTTAAATGAAGATCCTTTGAAAAATGCTAAACAAGAGATTTCAAAAGAAGGTCTTTTGGATAATGTAGATTTGCGTTTAGGTTCTGGACTTAATCCTTATAAACTAGGAGAAATAGATACAGCAATTATAGCTGGAATGGGTGGAAAATTAATTAGACAAATTTTAAAAGATAATAAAAATCATTTAAAACATATAGATAAATTGATTTTACAGCCTATGAAAGGAACTTATAACTTAAGAAAATGGCTTTTAGAAAATGGATATGAACTCAAAGATGAAAAATTAATCAAAGAAAAAGGTATTTTTTATGAAATAATATATGCAAAAAAAGATAAAGTTAAGCCTTATGATAAAAAGATTTTAGAATTTGGTAGAAATATGCTTAAAAAAGGAGATCCTGTTTCCTTAGAATATATTGATAAGAAAATTGATAAATTTGAGCAGATAGTAAAAAATATTTCTAACCACGGGGGTTCTATGTCACAAGATAAAAAACAAGAGTTTATAGATAAGTTAGATGTTTATAAAGAGGTGAAAGAATGTTTGTCAACTCAAAAAAAATAGCTAATTTATTACAAGAAATTGCTCCTATTGACTTAGCTGAGGATTGGGATAATGTAGGTTTTCAAGTTGGTAATATAAATTTAGAAATTGATAGAGTTTTAATTGCCCTTGAAGTTACCCCGGAAGTAATTGAAGAAGCAAAACAAAAAAATATTGATTTGATAATTACTCATCATCCTTTAATTTTTAGTGATTTAAAAAATATCACATCAGATGATAATATATCTAAAATGGTTATAGATCTTATAAAAAGTAATATTCATTTATATGTTTCCCATACAAATATGGATATTGCTGAGAAAGGTTTAAATAATTATTTAGCAAATTTATTAGATTTAAAAAGAATTAATCAATTATCTGATGAAAATAATGAGTTAGGTTTAGGAATAGTAGGATATTTGGATTCACCTTTAAAACTTGATAAACTTTCACAAAAAATGAAAAAAGTATTAAATATAGATACTTTAAAAATTGTAAAAGCAAATGATAAAAAAATTAGAAAAGTTGGAATATGTACTGGTGCAGGAAGTGATTTAATAAGTAAAATGAAAAAAAATGGTTGTAGATGTTTTATCACAGGTGATATTAAATATCATGAAGCACAAATGGCTAAAATGATAGATTTAAATATTATAGATGCTACCCATTTTCATACTGAAAAGATATTTATTGATTTTATAAGTGAATATTTAAATAAAAGAATTATGGAAAAAGGATATGATGTAAAGATAATAAAATCTGAAATAGATATAAATCCTTTTAAATATAATTAAACTCCTAATTAAAGGAGTTTAATTTACATTTAGAAAGTTCATTCTAGTATATGCAACAATTAATTGAGAATCAATATTTTCAATTAATTCTTTTTTTCTTATAAATTGATATTGATTGTTATTGAATGTGTATTTAAGATTAGAAATATTTATACAATAAAGATAATAAGTTGCACTGCTATTTTTACTTTCGGTACAAATACCTAGGTTAATAAAATTATTCTTTTTAGTTTCAACATTTAATAAATTATCCATTTTCTTTTTTAAAAAAACATCGATTTCTTCACTATGATCGAATTCAAATGAAATAGAACAGTGATCAGGATGTTGGTCCCATTTATCAATTTGTTCTAAGTTAATTAAATATTCTTTATGATTGGTTTTTTTCCTATAAGGTAATATAACTATTTTATCCATAATATCATCTCCTTAAAGTTATTATACCCAATTATAAATAAAATAACATTTTATTTTTATTTGATTTTTAAACTAAAATATGTTACTATAATGAATGTGCTTAAAGAGGTTGGTATATATGAATAAAAAATATTATAAATTAATAAGTAATAATAAAAAGGCAAAATATGAATATCATATAAAAGATACTATAGAAGCTGGGATAGTACTTTCAGGTACAGAGGTAAAGTCTATTCGTCAAGGTAAAGCTTCTATTAAAGAAGCTTATGCTGAAATAGTAGAAGGTGAAGTTTTCGTTAATGGTATGCATATAAGTCCTTATGAAAAAGGTAATAGATATAATAAAGATCCTTTGAGAAACAAAAAATTGCTTATGCATAAAAGAGAGATAAAAAAACTTCATAAATATGTTCAACAAAAAGGCTATACTTTAGTACCTACTAAATTATATATAAATGATGATGGTAGGGTAAAAATTGAGATAGCACTTGCTAAAGGTAAAAATTTACATGATAAGAGAAGAACTTTAGCAAAAAAAGATTCGAAAAGAAGAATGGAAAAAGCTTTAAGCGATAAATATTAGATGGGGGCGTACAGGTTTCGACAGGAGGATACCTTATCTTGGTAGCGAGCCGTGTTTCTTTTATCTGGGGTACACGTAAAAGAACTGGATAAAATATTTTAAATGCTAAAAATAATAAATTAGCTTACGCTGCGTAATTAAAACGTGGCTACTGTTATAGGGTGACTGACCTTATCAATCTATAATGGTCACTAATTAAGGTCCTCTTTTAAGAACGTTTCGGCTTAAAAGAGTAAAATGGAACTAACTCAATTATCAGCTAGTTATTGGGCGGATATGCGAGTGAAATATAAAGCAATAACTATGCTCGGAGAAGCTAAGATAGGGGTCCTTTTGGACGTGGGTTCGATTCCCACCGCCTCCACCAATTAATTACACACTTAAAAGGTGTGTTTTTTTAATTAAAAAAATCTTAGTATTAACTAAGATTTAAATTAATATATTAATAATAGATGGAATAGCTTTAATTTTTATAGGTAAGTGACCTCCGTACTCACCATCAATATCATATTCGACTTTCTTTTTTGAGTTATTAATAATTTCTATTTCAGATGATTTAAAATACAAAACATTTTCATTTTGAATATGTTTTCCTTTTAAAATTTGAATAAATATTTCTATACTATCAAAAATATTGGATTTCTTAACAAAGACACAATTTAATAATCCATCTTGTATTTCAGCATCAGGTGCTAATTTACTAAATCCTCCTACAGAAGGAGAATTACTAATTAAAAAAAGATAAAAATCATCTGTTATCTTTTCACTAGGTGTTTTAATAGTTAAATTTGTAGAATAAATTCCTTTTTCTGTAATATCTTTTAGACCATGAATATAATAAGCATTTTTACCTAAAACAGCTTTTAACTCTCTAGGTGTATCATGAGCTACATTTGTTAAAATTCCACCTGCAGCTACATTAATAAAATATTTATCATCAATTTTACCTAAGTCAATTGAGATTGTATTCATTTTATTAACTAGCTTTACATATTTTTCAGGATCATTTGTAATTTTTATATGATTAGCAAAATCATTAACAGTACCAAATTGGAAAATCCCTAAAGGGATTTTTGAATTATTTTCAGCTAATGCAGATGCTGCTTCATTTATGGTACCATCTCCTCCAGCTGCAATTATTAAATCAAATTGATTTTGAACTCCTTTTTTAGTTTCAATTTTAGCATCTAGTTCTTTTTTAGTAGATACTCTTTTTAAAATATGACCTGAATCTAATAATTTTTGGCTCAGAGCTTCAATTTTTTTTATACCTTTTTTCTTTCCAGCTTTTGGATTATAAATAATTTTAATTTTCATAAAACCCTCATATCTAATTTATATCTAATATTTTAATATTTAAGATTCCATCAGGGATTTCTACAGGAATAGTTTCACCAGGAACATGATCAAGTAAAGCTTTACCTATAGGAGATTCATTAGAAATTTTTCCATCAAAGGGTTCTGCTTCAATCGAAGGAACTATAGTAACAGTAGCTTCTTCATCTGAATCTAGATATTTAATATCAACTTTAGAATTTATAGATACTTTATCATTATCAGGTGAATCTTGTACTAGTTCATAATTATCAAGCATATTTTTGATTTTTTGAATCTCAGCTTCATTTTTTGCTTGAGCTTCTTTAGCAGCATGATATTCAGCATTTTCTGATAAATCACCAAAACCACGAGCTATTTTAATTTCCTCAGCTATTTCTTTTCTCTTTATTAAAATTAATTCGTCTAATTCCTTTTTTAATTTTTTAACAGCACTTTCTGTTAATAATGTTTTCTTCATTTTTATCACTCCTTCATACTCTATTATAATATCATATTTGAGTATTTTGTAAAGATTTAAATCTTTGTTTCAGCTTATTATTTAAATATGTACATGATTTATTAATTATGATATAATTTCTATAATTAGTAAAAATAGAAAGGATTATATGAACAAAAAGCTAACCGTTATAATAAGTTTTTTAATGATTATTATTTTAATTTTAGGAGTAATGTATTATCAAAAAACAGTTGAATATAATAAATTGATTGAAATTGTAAAACAAAAAAGTATAGAAAGCAATGTTATATATAATAAAGATTATGTTTATGATTATAATTTTAAAATCAAAGATAATCAAGTTTATATTGATTATAATTTTTTAAAAGAAAAAATTGACCCAAGTATTGAATTATCAAATTCTAGATCTAGAATATATATTGATATTTCTAAACTTAAATTTGAATTAGAAACTAAAGAAATAACTGAATATGTTAAAAAGAACTTAGGTAAAATAAATATTCCTTTAAGATTTATCGAAAATAAAAAATATGTAAATATAGATATTTTATCTAAAATATATAATATTAATTATCGCGTATTAAAGAATGAAAAAGTTATTTATATTGATGATGATTTGACTGATTCTTTTTATGAATTATATAAAAATAAAAATTTATTCTTTTATAAAAATGATAATTTAATAAAATTTGATAATTTAAAAAAAGGTAGTGAAGTAATATATATAGATGATTTAACTATAAAAGGTAAAGATTATATTAAAGTAATTGCTAATAATGGAGAAATTGGATATGTATCTAATTCAAATCTATTACAAAAAGATAAAAAAATATCTAAAGATATTAAGATAAATAAGATAAGAGATAAGAAATCTATTGAGACAGTTAGTTTAATTTGGGATAGTATAAATAATTATAATGATTCTAAAAATTTCAACCTAAAAGCAAATGAAATGATAAATATAGTTTCGCCGACTTGGTTTAATTTAAATATTGATGGAATTGTAATTAATTCAGCTTCGTTAAAATATATTCAAGATGCTAAAAGAGAGAATGTATCAGTTTGGGGACTTTATAAAAATAATTTTAATCCAAAATGGACTAATCAATTATTATCTAGTGATAAATATATAGATAAATCAATTTCTCAATTACTTTTTTACTCAGCTCTTTATAATTTAGATGGTATAAATATTGATTTTGAAAATGTATATTTAAAAGATAAAGATAAATTAACTCAATATGTAAAAAAAATAAAGAAATATACAGATATGCAAAATTTATATTTATCTATAGATGCAGTAGTTCCAGGAGGTTCAGATAGATACTCTAAAGTTATTGATAGAAAAGAAATATCTAAATATATTGATTACTTTATATTAATGGCTTATGATGAACATTGGGGTTCATCTCCAGTAAGTGGATCAGTTGCTTCTCTTCCTTGGGTTGAAAAAGGTATAAAAAATACATTAAAAAATATCCCCAATAATAAATTAGTCTTAGGTATTCCTTTGTATATGAGGATATGGTTTAGTAAAAATAATAGCTTGTATTCTAAAGCTTATAGTATGAAAAATATAAAAAGTTTTTTAGATAAAATCAAATATAAAATTGAATATGATTTAGATTCAGGTCAAAATTTTATTGAATCTACTTATAAAGATCAAAATGTAAAAATATGGTTAGAAGATGAGTTGTCTTTAAATAAAAGAATAGAATTAATTAAAAAATATAAATTAGCTGGTGCTGCAGGCTGGAGAAAAGGATATGAGAAAAATATTTATTATAAACTTTTAGAAAAAATTATTAAATAGAGTAGATTTAAAAGTGTTTAATTTCAAGATATTATCTTTGTTAAACACTTTTTTTAATGCAATAAAAATTTTTTAAAAAAACATTTGATATAATACTAGAATTATTGTATACTATAATTACATAATAGTATACAATGATACTAAGTCGAAAATTGGAGGGGATATAATGGTTGATAATGTAATTAAAGGTTCAAATATTAATGTTGAGGAATGTAACAGATGTCATGACGAAAAGGAAGTTAATAAGTTTGGTTTATGTAAAGCTTGTCAATTGGAAGTAGATCATGAATATTCTTCATTGTATAGAATAAAAAATATGGATTATTAAAAAAATAAAGCCTTTTTAAGTCTGAAAAGATTTAAAAAGGCTTTTTAAATTTAACTATTTAGATATTCTTTTTTTATTTTTTGGAATAGTTCTTTTACACTTAAAATTTCATCTACTTTATAACCATTATCTCCAATAAATACTAAACCATTTTCTATATCGCCATTAACCGCATCAATCAATGCTTCGGTAATACAAAATGGTGCTACTTTAGGATTACAACCTCTTAAGCATCTATAACAATTTTTGATAGGCAAATTATTTTTAGTTACTTTTTTATAAAAATTGTTTTTTAATACTTTACCAGGTAATCCAACAGGACTTTGTATTAAACCGATATCTTGCTTTTTAGCATTTACATAAGCTTCTTTAAATTCTTTAGCTGCATCACATTCTTTTGTAGTAACAAATCTAGTAGCCATTTGTACTCCTGAAGCTCCAAGATTTAAAAATTCTTTTATATCCTTACCACTAAAAATACCACCAGCAGCAATTATAGGTATATTTTGATTAAATTTTTCTTCAAATGGTTTTATAGTTTTAACAACATTTGAAACTATAGTTTTTAAATCATCTATTTTGTCATTATCTAAATCTTTTCTTTTGAATCCTAAATGTCCACCTGCTTTTTTTCCTTCTACAACAATAGCATCTGGAAGATAGTCGTATTTTCTTTTCCATAATCTAGTTAATAGCTTAGCAGCTCTAGACGATGAAACAATTGGAGCTATTTTAGTTTCACTTCCTTTAACATATGATGGTAATTTTTTAGGAAGTCCTGCTCCAGAAATTATTAAATCTACTTTTTCTTTTACAGCAGTTTTTACTAATTCTGCATAGTTATGTGATGCTTGTAAAAAATTTATTCCAATAATTCCATCAGGACTTAATTTTTTTGCTTTTCTAATTTCTTTAATTATTCCATTTTTATTTGCAAGATCATTTTTTGTTTTAAAATTATTTTCTCTATAGCCAGTTTGTGCTCCACTTATTATACCAATACCACCTTCGTTGGCAACAGCAGCAGCTAAATTAGCTAAAGATACACCAATTCCCATTCCACCTTGGATAATTGGGAATTTAGCTTCTAAATTTCCGATCTTTAATTTTGGCAAATCCATTTTATCACTCCTCTTTAAAGTAATTATAAAGTAAATTAAACCTATTGTCAATAGTTGATATTAGTACCTGGTATAAAATATTTTTTCTTGATGAAGCTATAAATATATTATATATTGAATTAATAAGGTAGTATATAAGGAGGGGAATATGAAATTAATTAATTTAGGTAGTGAGATTGGGATTTTGAAAGGAGATAAATATTTTTTATTAGATGAGGTTTTAAAAAAATTAAAAATAAATAAAAAAATTTATTCAATTTTAGGCTTTATAAAAAAAATAAATGATAAAGAATTAAATCTAATAAAAAACAATTTAGAAAGTGAAGAGATTAATAAATATAATTTAGATTTTAATAAATTATATTCTCCAATTTCTAAACCTAAAAGAAATATAATTTGTGTAGGAAAAAATTACTATGATCATGTAAAAGAATTAGAAGGACAAACATCAAATATTAAAGGGTTACCTGATAATCCAATATTTTTTTCAAAAATGCCTGATAAAATAATAGGAAATAAAGATAATATCATTATAGATGATAGATTAGAAGTTGATTATGAAGTTGAATTAGCTGTAATTATCGGTAAAGAAGGTAAAAATATTGAAAAAGAAAATGTTAATGATTATATATTTGGATATTCTATTTTTAATGATATTTCAGATAGAAATTTACAAAAAAAACACGATCAATGGTTTTTAGGTAAATCAGTAGATAGTTTTAGCTCTATGGGACCTTGTATTATAACGAAAGATGAAGTTGATGATCCTCATAATTTAGATATAAGTTTAAAAATCAATGGAGAGATTCGTCAATCTTCTAATACTTCACAGATGTTTTATAAAATTTCTGATTTAATAAGTTTATTATCTAAACATTTAACATTAAAACCTGGAGATATTATTGCAACTGGAACACCTAGTGGTGTAGGCATGGGTTTTAATCCTCCAAAGTATTTAAAAGCTGGAGATAGAGTAACTTGTATTATTGAAAAAATTGGGATTTTAGAAAATATTGTTAATTAATTTTTAAGAAAAACTTGAAATGTAAATGTTTGGATTATGAATATAATAATGATATAATATTGTAAATGGTAGAAAGGATTTTTATGAAAAAAAATATTTATAAATTAAAAAATTTAATATACGATTTAGAATATTATATTGATATAAAAAATGATAAAGAAGTACTTGAAAGTATTAATGAAATGCAAGAAATTTGTTCTAAAATTAAAAAGAATTATATGAATGGAATTGAAATTGATTATTCAAAAAGTCAACCGCTGGATTATGAGATTATTAATGTTTTAGATTTTATATATATACCTTTTGAATATAAGTTAGAAGATGATGATATATATATAGAAAAGTTTTTTAATAAAAGAACATCGGATTTAAAAAATACTAATACATTAAATCCTCATAATGAATTTTGGTCTAAGCATGAAACTATAGCAGGGAATGTTTATGGATCAATACCTATGGAGTTAATTAGTAAAAAGCAAATTGAATCTTTAAAAAATATTGGTTGGAAAAAAGTCAAAGTAGAGATTGTTGATTTGAAAAATAAAGATCTATGTGTAAAAAATATAAAAAAATTTTGCCAAAAAAATTTTTATAGATATATTATTATTAAAGAAAAAGAAACTAGTGCATTTTTAGTTTTAAATTATAAAATGGAAATAAATGGAGTTTATAAATGATAGATAATAATTGTTCAGATAATTTAGAAATATTAATAGACAAAGAAAGTGGATTAACAGCAAAAGAGGTTTTGAAAGACATATATAATTTTTCTTCTAGAGGTGTTAGAAGATTAAAAAAGAGAAAATTCATTTTATTAAATGATAAAAGTATAAAAACTTCTAGAAAAGTTAAAAAAGGGGATAGATTAAAAGTATTATTTAAATACGAAAAATTAAATTATGAACCACAGCAAGGTAAATTAGATATTTTGTATGAAGATGGAGATATACTTGTTTTAAATAAACCTCCTTTTATTGTAGTACATCCAACTAAAACTCATAAAAAAGATACATTAGCAAATTATATTGCTAATTATTTTAAGAATAATAATATTAGAAAAAAAATTCGATTTGTAAATAGGCTAGATATGGATACATCAGGAATAATTATTATTGCTAAAAATTCATATGCACATCAATATATTCAAAAGCAAATGGAATCTAAGACAATAAAAAAGAAATATAAAGCAATCATTTCTAATTCATTAGATGCAAAAAAAGGCACAATTAATAAACCAATTGGTAAAGAAAAAAAAGGCGATATATGTAGAAAAGTTTTAAAAAACGGGAAAAAATCTATTACTAAATATCAAACTATAAAAGAATTTAATAATTACACCTTAGTTGATATTGATTTAATAACAGGAAGAACTCATCAAATAAGAGTTCATTTTTCTTCGTTAGGAAATCCACTTTTAGGTGATGAGTTATATGGAGAAAAAAGTAATTTAATTAATAGACAAGCACTTCATAGTTATTATTTAAAATTAAAGGTTCCTAGAAAAAAAGAAAGTGTTGAAATATCTTCTAAATTACCTAATGACATGTCAAAAGCATTAGAAAAAATGAGGTGAATTTATGAATAATTTAAAAGAAATTGAATTAAATAAAGATAAAAATACTCATTTATATATTCAATTATATGAAAACCTAAAAACATTAATTATTGAAAAAAAATTAAAACCTGATACTAAACTTCCATCGATTAGAAAATTTGCAAAAAAATTAAATGTTAATAATACAACAATTGTAAAAGCATATAATTTATTAGAAGAAGAAAATTATGTTTATAAAAAGATAGGAAGTGGGACTTTTGTATTAGACATCCATTCAAATGATAAATATATTAATAAAAAATATATCGATTATAATGAAAATATGATTAACTTAGGAAGTGGTACCCCTTCTGAAAAATTATTTCCTGTTAAAGATTTTAAAAAATCTATTAATACAGTATTAGATGAATTTAAAGGAAAAGCCTTTGGGTATTCAGATTCAAAAGGTGATCCAAATTTAATTTTCATTATCTATAATAAATTTATAAAAGAAAAGATGAATATTAATAAAGAAAGGATACAAATAATTTCAGGTGCACAACAAGGAATTGATATTGTAGCCAAGGCTTTATTAAACCCTAGAGATTATGTTTTACTAGAAGCACCTACATATACAGGTGCTATTAATATTTTTAAATCTAGAAGATGTAAATTTACTAGTATAGAATTATCACATAAAGGTATAGATTTTGAAACTTTAGAACAAAAAATTAAAAGATATAGACCTAAGATATTTTTTACAATGCCTAATTTTCATAATCCAACAGGATATTGTTATACATTAAAGGAAAAGAAAAAGATATTAGAATTATCTAAAAAATATAATTTTTATATAATTGAAGATGATTTTTCATCTGAATTAAATTTTTCAAATAAAGAGATTAAAACATTAAAACAATTAGATAAAGACAATAGAGTTATATATATTAAATCTTTTTCAAAAGTTTTTTTACCAGGCCTTAGGTTAGGTTATTTAATTGCTCCACAAAAGTTTGAAGATAAAATTACTCAAGCAAAACATAGTACTGATATATCTACCTCTACTTTAATTCAGAAATCTTTTGAAAGATATTTAAAAAACAATTTTTATCAAAAACAATGGGACTATATATACAACATGTTTAAAAAAAGGTATCTAACTACTATTGATGTTTTTAATGATTATTTGCCTAAAGAGGTAAAATATCATAAACCTTTAGGAGGTTTGAATTTTTGGCTAGAATTTGAAAAGGAAGTTTCTATAGATAATCTTTATAAATATTTATTAGATAAAAATATTATTGTTGCACCAGGTGATGCTTTTTATTTAAATAAAAATGATTCAAAATATATTAGGATTTCTATAGCCGCTTATGATAAAAAAGTTTTAGAAGATAATTTAATAAAATTATGTTTAGAAATTGATAATTTTCTTAATAATAAATTTAGTACTAAAAAGATGCCAATTTTATAAATGGAGTGAAAAATGAAAAAGAAAATTGTTTTTGCAGTATTATTAATAATATTAATTATAGGTAGTTTTGCCAACTTTTATTATATTTCATTTTATAATCAAAATTTATTAGATTATATTTTATCTAATGAAAGATTGACAAAAGATGAAATAGATTATTTGACTAATCAAGCTCCTTTAATATTTACATCTGATAATAATGCTCCACCTTTGCGATTTGTCAATCCAGATAACAATCAATATCAAGGAGTTGTAATTGATTATATTAGAGAGCTTTCTATTGAACTAGGAGTAGAAATAAATATAAAACCAGCAGTATGGTCAGAAGCTTTAAAAACTTTAGAACAGTCAGATGCTGATTTATGTGATATGTTTCCTTCAGAAAAACGTTCTGAAAAATATATATTTACTAAACCTATATATTTTGAACATGGAATATTAGTAAAAGAAAGAGAAAATGATGATATTAAAAACTATAAAGATTTAGAAAATAAACGTATAGCTATTCAAAAAGGCGATTATATTGAAGAGTTTTTAACTAATGAATTAGATAATATTGAATTTGTGTATGTAAATGATTATGAGGAAGCCTTAAAGCATTTAACTAATGATTATGTTGATGTTGCAGGTGGAGATGAGCCTGTTTATAGTTATTTTTTAAAAGAAAAAAAATTATTAGGTAAATATGAAATTGTAAAAGAACCAATATATAAAATGCCAGCTGTATTAGCTTTGCCTAAAGAAAAAAAGAAGTTAAGAGATATTATTAATAAAGGTATAATAGCTTTAAATAAAAAAGATACTATGCATAGAATTCAACAAAAATGGTTTGGGATATCTAGTGCTATAACATCAGATAAAAGTTATGAGTCTTTAGAGCTTTTAATTAAATTCTTTTTAATTATTTTTGCTATTATAATTTTATTAATCTTTTTTTGGAATAAAGAATTAAATAGAAAGATAAATAAAGGATTAAAAAAAGTAAATAGGCTAAAAAATGATTTAGAAATAGTTTTTAATGCACTACCTTATTATTTTATTATTATTGATGATAATAATTATATTTTGAATGTAAATAAGTCTTTTATAGACTTTTTAGGTAAAAGTAAAAGTAAAATATTAAATAAGAAATTAAATTCATTTGAGATATTCAAAGGTTTAAATAGAAATCGTAAATATTATAAAAAAGAATTTGAATATAAAGATAAGGTATATTCGTTATCAAGTTTTTCTCTTGCAGATGAAAAAGTTAAAAAAAATAGATATCTTATAGCATTAGAAGATATAACAGAAGAAAAACTTAGAGAAAAGCAATTAGTTCATAGTAATAAAATAGCAGCTTTAGGTCAGTTAGCTACCGGTGTAACACATGAGATAAGAAACCCACTAGGGATTGTTAGGAATTATACTTATCTTATAAAAAATGATATGTATAAAAATAAATCAGATTTATTAAATCATATTGATGAAATTGATAAAGCTTTAGATTCAGTTGATGATTTTATTGAAAATTTGCTAAATTTTTCAAGAATTTCAAATGCAAAAAAACATAAGATTGTTTTAAAAGAATTTTTTAAAGAATTAGATAATCTAGTAAAGAAAGATTTAGAAAAGGATAATATTAAAATAACTTATAATATAAAACCAGCTTTGATAAAATTTAATAAAGAATCATTTAAGCACATTTTTTTAAACTTAATTTCAAATGCTAGAGATGCTATATTTGAATCTGGTAAAATTGAAATTGATGTTGAAAAAAAGGATAAAAAAGTTAAAATATTATTTAGAGATACTGGTATAGGGATTAAAAAAGAAAATATTTCTAAAGTTTTTGATCCTTTTTATACTACAAAATATCCAGGTAAAGGTACTGGAATTGGATTAAATATTGTTAAAAAAGAAATATTAGAAAATGATGGTGAAATTTATATTAATTCTGAATATACAAATGGAGCTGAATTTGTTATTATACTACCGAGGATAAGTGATTAAATGGATAAAAATAAACTTAAAATATTAGTGGTAGATGATGAAAAATCTTTTAGGAAAGTTTTAATTAAAATACTTAATAATCATCCTTATATTATTGATGAAGCTAAAAATTATAATCAAGCAATGGGATTAATTAAAAAAAATTCATATGACTTAGTATTAACTGATTTAGTTATGAAAGATAAAGATGGATTGTATTTATTAAAGGATATAAAAAACTACGATGATTGTATTGAGGTAATAGTAGTTACAGGTTATGGAAGTATAGAAACAGCTGTAGAAGCTATGAAAAAAGGGGCCTTTTCATATTATATTAAGTCTAAGCCACCTGATGTTTTATTAAAAGAAGTAAAAAGAGTTAAAGATTTAAAATTAAATCAAAAGATTTTTAAAAAAGAAAAGTTTTGTAACGAAGATTATATGTTAGAATCAGAAGATGAACAGTTTAATAAAATGCTAAAAATTGCTAAAAAGGCTTCAAGGTCTGATATAAATGTATTAATATTAGGTGAATCTGGTGTAGGTAAAGAAGTAATAGCTAAATATATTCATTTAAATAGTAAAAGAAAAGAAGAGGTGTTTTTACCTGTAAATTGTCATGCATATTCGAAAAATTTATTAGAATCAGAATTGTTTGGACATGAAAAAGGATCTTTTACAGGGGCTAATGAAAAAAAACTTGGGAAATTTGAATTAGCTAATAAAGGAACACTTTTTTTAGATGAAGTAGGAGAATTATCTAATGATATGCAAGTTAAGCTTCTTAGAACCTTAGAAAACAAAGAAATTGAAAGAGTAGGTGGTATTTCAAGAATAAAATTAGATTTTAAATTGATTTGTGCGACGAATGTTGATTTATTGAATAATGAATTAAATGACTTTAGAGAAGATTTATATTATAGAATTAGTACGGTAGTTTTAAAAATACCACCTTTAAGAAAAAGAAAGTGTGATTTAGAAAAATTAATACATTTTTTTGTTGTTAAGTTTTCTGAAAAAATGGATATTGATATTAAAAGGATAGACAAAAGTGTTTATAATTATCTTTTGGATTATGATTATCCCGGAAATATAAGAGAGTTAAAAAATATTATAGAAAGATTAGTAGCGTTATCAGATGATGGTATTATTACTAAAGATATATTATTTATAAATAATAATGATCAAAATACTAATGGATATAAAAGTTTAAAAGATTTCAGATCAAATATTGAAAAAAAATATATTAAAAAGATAATTGTTGATTGTGCAGGAAATATTACCAATGCTGCTAAAATTTTAGGCATTAGTAGAAGACAATTATATAATAAAATAGATCAATATAATATAAAAAA
>JBNJDJ010000005.1:0-61704 GCA_051744845.1 Bacillota bacterium | reverse complement strand
TTGACAGGAGTATATTTTTTAAACAAGGAAATGATAATAACGAAAGAGCACTTACACAATATTCAAAGGAAACAGATGCAAAGGCAGCAGAAGTAAAAGGAAATTCTGCTGGAAGTATTAACTCATTTAATATTTCGCAAAATGGTGAAGTAAATGCTGTTTATACAAATGGTGAATCGAATACTTTAGCTACAATTGCTTTAGCTACTTTTGATAATCCGGCTGGATTACAAAAAGAAGGTGGAAATTTATTTAAAGATACAGTAAATTCTGGTACACCTAAATTAGGACAACCTTCTACAGGTTCTTTTGGTTCGTTAAATCCAGGTGCTTTAGAAATGTCAAATGTAGATCTTTCTAAAGAATTTACTAAGATGATTACAACTCAAAGAGGTTTTCAAGCTAATTCAAGAGTTATATCAACTTCAGATGAAATTTTACAAGAATTAGTAAATCTTAAAAGATAAATTTAGGATGAATACCTAGGAAATTCCTAGGTATTCTTTTAAGTAAGGTGAAAATATGATAAAATTAACTAGACTAAATGAAAAAGTATTTGTTTTAAATGATGATTTGATAGAAGTTATTGATGAAACGCCTGACACAATTATTAAATTAACAACAGGACATAAAATTGTTGTAAAAGAAACAGTTGACGAAGTGATAGAAAAAATTATAAAATATAAACAAAAGATACATAGAAGTGAGGTGAAATAGTGGATCTATCAACACTCGGTGGAATTATAATAGGATTAGCATTAGTAATTTGGGGAATTATGACCAATGCTGCATTAGGAGCATATATTGATCCAGCTTCTGTTATTATTGTTATTGGAGGAGGAATAGCTTCCTATTTTGTAGCTTTTCCTTTAAAAAAAGCTTTATCAATTGGAACTGTATTTAATAAAACACTTAAAAATAATGATTTTAATCCACAATCAATTATAGAAAAAATTATTGAATTAGCAAATGTTGCAAGAAGAGAAGGCTTACTTGCTTTAGAAGATGCAACAGGAGATATCGATGATGAATTTTTACAAAAAGGAGTTATGTTGATTGTAGATGGGACAGATCCAGAACTAGTACAAAGCATTTTAGAAAGTGAAATAATGAATGTTTCTAAACGGCATAATGATGGGAAAAGTATGTTTGAAGTACTAGGTGAATATTTCCCAGCATTTGGTATGATAGGGACTTTAATTGGATTGATAGCTATGCTCCAATCTTTAGAAGATCCATCGACAATAGGTCCTAAAATGGCAGTAGCCATATTAACTACTTTTTACGGTTCTTTACTTGCAAATTTAATTTTTCTACCATTAGCTGACAAATTAGATTATAAAAGTGGACAAGAGTTATTAGTAAGAGAAATAATGCTCGAAGGTTTATTATCAATTCAGGCAGGTGAAAATCCAAGGATTATTGAAGAAAAGTTAAAATCTTTCCTAGCGCCTTCTGAACGTAAGAAAATGGAAGGAGCTGATGAAAATAATGAATGATGATTTTAACAATAATAATGATGATGGTGGGGGTGGTGCTCCAGCTTGGATGGTTACATATGGAGACTTAGTTACCCTTTTAATGTGTTTCTTTGTTTTATTATTTGCTTTTTCAGAAATTGATGCAAAAAAATTTGAAGCAGTAATGCAGTCATTTAAAGGTTCAGCTGGAGTTTTAGAAGGAGGTACTTCTTTAAGTGAGAGTCCTTTAGTTTTCAAAGGAATGCCAGAAAATGATACAACTAATGAGACAAAAGAAGCTAAAACATTATCTGACTTAAAAGAGGAAGTTGAAAAACAGCTAGAAGAAATGGATGTTGAAATAGATATTAAAGCTGAAATTATTGATAGAGGTTTAGTTATTAGATTTCCAGATAATGCGCTTTTTAATTCTGGTCAAGCTAGATTGAAAGAAACATCTAAAGAAGCTTTGACAATTATAGGTAATATTTTAAAAAAAGAAAAATTTATAGATAAAGTAATTAGAGTTGAAGGACATACAGATAACATTCCGCAAAGTTCATTAAGGTATCCATCAAATTGGGAACTTTCAACTGCTAGAGCAACAAATGTAATAAGGTATTTTTTAAATGAATCTTCTATTGCTCCTAATAGATTATCAGCTTCAGGATATGGGGAATATCATCCGATTGCTTCAAATGAGACAGCTGAAGGAAGAAAGAAAAATAGAAGAGTAGATATAGTTATTATGAGATCATTTTTCAATGATAGAAAAATAAATACTGACGAGGATAAAGGTGAATAAAATGAAAAAAATAATTATTATAGCTGTTGTTGTAGTTTTGTTAATTGTTGCAGCAGTCGCAGGTTATTTTTTAGTTTTCAGATCTGATTCATCAGGAGATGAAGAAGTTATTTATAATGAATTTACTTTTGAAGAAGACTATTCAAATATAAGCGATGATAGTAAAATTTTAAAATATAAAGTAGTTGTAGAATATACAGATGAAGAGATTTTACCAAAATTAAATAAACAAAAGACAAGTATAAAAAGTGAGTTTAGTACAATAATGAAATCTTTTTCTTTTGAAGATTTGAAAAAACCTACTGGCGAAGAACGAGTAGGACAAAGAATTAGACAAATGATTATTGAAAAATTAGATACAGACGAAGATACGATTACAAATGTATATTTTCCAGTTTTTATTATTCAAGGTTAAATTTTGGAGGTGGTATAAATGTCTGAAGTACTATCGCAAAATGAAATTGATGAACTCTTAACCGCCTTAAATACTGGAGAAGTAGATGTTGAAGAAATAGAAGAAGAGGAAAAAGAAAAAAAGGTAAGAAAATACGATTTTAAACGTCCTGATAAATTTGCTAAAGAGCAATTAAGGACTTTAGAAAATATACATGACAATTATTCAAGACTTTTAAACAATTTCTTATCTGGATATTTAAGAACTTTTACTGAAGTAGAAGTATTATCTACTCAGTCCTTAATTTTTAATGAGTTTAGTAATTCTATTTCTAATCCAGCCATCTTAGGTATAGTAAATTTAGAACCTTTGGAAGGCGAAATAATAGTAGAGTTATCTTCAGATGTAGTTTTTAGCATGATTGAAAGAGTTTTAGGTGGAGGAGAAGATAAAAACACTGATAATGTTGATAGGTCTCTAACAGATATAGAAGTCTCTCTTTTAAAAACTTTTTTAAAGAAATTTTTAAATTTAATGAAAGATTCATGGGAAAATATTATCGAACTAAATCCTAAATTAAAAGAAATTGAAACTAATTCGCAATTTGCGCAAATAGTTTCTCCGACCGAATCAATAGCATTAATAACTTTAAATATAAAAATAAATGAATCTGAAGGTATGATGAATATATGTCTGCCACACAAAGTTATAGAACCTTTATTGCCTAATTTAAGTTCTAAATTATGGTTTTCAGATGTTGCCGAAAAAGAGCTTTCGGAAAAAGAAAAAAAATCTATATCTGATCAAATTTCTAAAAGTAATTTATTAGTAAAAGCTATTGTAGGTAGTACTAAAATAAGTGTAGACGAACTTTTAGATGTTACGCCTGGAGATGTATTGATTTTAGATAAAAAAGCAGATCAAAATATAGATGTATTTGTAGACCAAGAATTAAAATTCAAGGCGGTTCCTGGTCGCTCTAAAAACAATGTAGCTATAAAAGTAGTAAATGTATTAGAGAAAGGAGACATAACAGATGGCTGATGATGTATTATCGCAAGAAGAAATAGATGCCTTGTTAAATGATGATGACGATAATGATCCAGATGAATCGTTAACGGATCAAGAAATAGATGCCATGGGTGAAGTTGGAAACATTAGCATGGGAACAGCTGCTACAACTTTGTATACTCTTTTAGGCGAAAAAGTTGATATTACTACTCCAAAAGTAGAAGTTGATTCATTAAATTCTGTGGCAGATGAATTTGAGTTTCCGCATATATTAATTAAGATAGCTTATAAAGCTGGTATTGAAGGTATGAATCTATTGGTTTTAAAAGAACCAGATGTAAAAATAATTACTGATTTAATGATGGGTGGAGATGGTAAAGATGTTTCTGAAGAATTAACTGACCTACATTTAAGTGCTATTAGTGAAGCTATGAATCAAATGATAGGTTCATCTTCAACATCACTTTCAGATATGTTAGGTGAAAAAATAGATATCGAGCCACCTGAAGCTATTCACGATAAACTTGGAGAAATTGATTTATCAGATATTGGTTTAGATAGTAGCGAAAATGTTGTAATAACTTCTTTTAAGATGACTGTTGGTGATTTAATTGATAGTGAGATAATGCAAATTATGCCAATAGAAGTTGCTAAACAATTAGTCGAAAAATTAATGACTCCACCAGAACAAGAAGAAAGTAATCAAGAAGTTGAACAAGAAGTTGAGCAAGAAGATATACAAAAAGATACTCAACAAGTTGAACAAACTCAACAACAAACTGCAAATGTTTCAAATAATCAACCAAATACTAACCAAAAAGCTCAACAACAAGTTAGACAAAAACAACCTAAAAGTAAGCAAAATAAGCAGCAAGTAAATGCTCAACCATTAGAATTAAATAATTTTGATGACAAATCGGATTCAAAGTATTATAATAATGATATAGACTTAATAAAAGAAGTTCCTTTAGAGATTTCTGTTGAATTAGGTAAGACTGTTAAAAAAATAAGTGAAATTTTAGAAGTTGGAGAAGGGACTGTAATAGAATTAGATAGTGTTGTTGGTGAATCATTAAGAATTTTAGCAAATGGGAAACAAATTGCTAAAGGGGAAGTTGTTGTTGTTGATGAAAACTATGGTATAAGAATTACTGAAATTGTTAAAGCACAAAAGATTATTGAAAGGATTTAAGGAGGCTAATATATTATGGGTAAGGGAGTATTAATAGTAGATGATGCAGCTTTTATGAGGATGATGATAAAAGATGTCTTAACCAAAAATGATTATGAGGTTTTAGGTGAGGCAGAAAATGGAAAAGTTGCAATTGAAAAATATAAAGAACTTTCACCTGATTTAGTTATTATGGATATTACAATGCCAGAAGTAAACGGTATAGAAGCAGTAAAAACTATTAAGGATAATGATCCTGAAGCAAGAATAGTAATGTGTTCAGCAATGGGTCAGCAAGCTATGGTTATAGAAGCTATTCAAGCAGGAGCTAAGGACTTTATCGTAAAGCCATTTCAAGCAGATCGTGTAATTGAAGCTGTTAAGAAAGCGTTAAGTTAATCTTAAAGGAGAAGTATATTATAATACTTTTCCTTTTTATCTATAGATAAAAAGGAATATTATGGATTTTGAAAAAATTATTTCATTATTAGGTTTGGTAATAGGTATAGGTATATTCTTTTATTTTGTGTATTTATTTACTAAAATGATAGCTAATTTCAATAAAAAAATATATAGTGGTAAAAATATAAAAGTAATAGAAAAAATACCGATTGATAATAATAAATTTTTAACTTTAGTTACTTTAGATAAGAAGTCTTATCTTTTATCAGTTACTAAAGACGATGTTAAATTAATAGATGATGTTGATGATTTAAATATCAAAGTTAAAAAAGAAGATGATAATAATTTTAATAAAATATTAAAGGAAAAACTAAAATGGGGAAAGAAAAATGAGAGCATTAATAAAAAATAACAAGTTGTTAATAACAATATTTATAATTTCTTTATTTGTATCTTTCTTAAATGTAAATTATGCACAAGAAGATACGATGGATATTCCAGGAATAGATGTACAAATTAATCAACCTGATACAAATCAAGAAGTTGCTGATAGTATTAAAATAGTATTAATGCTTACTATTTTAGGATTAGCACCTTCAATCTTAATTATGATGACTTGTTTTACTAGATTTATAATTGTATTTTCTCTTTTAAGAAAAGCTATGTCACTTCAATCAACACCACCTAATCAAGTTTTAATAGGATTAGCTTTATTTTTAACCCTTTTTATTATGATGCCTGTTGTTACTGAAGTTGTTGATACAGCATATACACCTTTTAGTAATGGTGAAATTTCTCAAGAAGTTGCTTTAGAAAATGCTAAAAAACCTGTTAAAGATTTTATGTTTAGACAAGTAAGATCAAAAGATTTAGCGCTATTTTTAAAAATATCCGATAAAAGTGACGTTGCTTCAGTTGAAGAAGTTTCTATAGCAACATTGATTCCTGCATTTATAATTAGTGAATTAAAAACTGGATTTCAAATAGGTTTTTTACTATTTATACCATTTATAGTAATTGATATGATAGTCGCTTCAACTTTAATGGCACTAGGTATGATGATGCTTCCACCAGTTATGATTTCTCTACCATTTAAAATATTATTATTTGTATTAGTTGATGGATGGAATTTAATTGTTGAGAAGTTAATTATGAGTATAAGGTAGGTTTTTATGGGAAAGACTGAAGTAATAGATGTTTTTGTATTAGCTATAAAAACTATATTAATGTTAGCTTCACCAATGTTGATTGTTGGTTTGCTTGTAGGTTTAATAATTGCAATTTTTCAAGCAACTACTCAAATACAAGAACAAACATTAGCATTTGTTCCTAAGATAATAGCTATTTTATTTACTTTATTATTTGCATCGAATTGGATTATTAATACACTTGTGGAATTTACAAAAGAAATTTTTGATATGATAGATTTAATAACATTGTAGGTGTAGTATGGTATTTTTAAATTATGGGATTGTTTTTCTTTTAGTATTAGTTAGAATGATTTTTATGTTTGTTTTAACACCTATTTTTAATAACGAAAGTTTACCAATGATTGGAAAAATTGGATTTGTATTTTTTACAACTTACATTATGATGCCTTATGTATTTACAATATCCAATTTAAATATAGTTAATTTTTTAGATTTTATATATTTTATATCTATTGAAGTTTTAAATGGTCTTTTATTAGGTTTTGTTGTTGATTTATCATTTGGTTTTGTATATATAGCAGGTTTACTTGTAGATAGAAATATTGGTTTTGCAATGGTTAGTGTAGTTAATCCTCAAAGTGAAGCACAAATACCTGTAACTGCAAATATGTATTTTTTATTTTTAATGCTTATGTTTTTTACAGTTAATATACATCATAGATTAATAGAAGCTTTATATAAATCATACGAAGTATTACCAATTGGGAAGTTACTTTTTAATTTTAAAACTGTAGATTTTCTTTTTAGAATTATTGGGAATGTTTTCGTAGTTGGAGTACAAATAGCAGCACCATTTATTTTAACTATTTTGATAACTAATTTAATTTTAGGTTTGCTCTCTAAAGCAATGCCTGGAATGAATGTATTTTTAGTAGGTTTGCCATTAAAAGTATTTGTAGGTTTAATAACATTTTTAATAGTTATACAGTATTATTTTGATATTTTCAATATTCACTTAAATAAAATGGTAAAGTATGTTTATCAATTACTAGAATTGTAGGTGTTTTATGGAAGAAATTTATTTTAATCTACAATTATTTGCTGAAGAAAAAACTGAGGAACCAACTGAAAAAAAGAAAAAAGAAGCTAGAGAAAAAGGACAAGTTCCTGAAAGTAAAGATTTAGCTAGTTCATTCGTTTTATTATTTGTATTTATTTCAATTGATTTTTTTTCAGGCTATATTGCAGAAAATTTTTATGCTATTATTTATTATGTTTTCGATCAATTAGATAATGCAGCTAATTTATATAAATTAGGTAATTTAATACCATTTTTTTTAAAAGTTGTTTATATGGGAGCAAAGATACTTATTCCTATATTATTAACTGCGCTATTTACTGGAGCACTTTTTGCCTACATTCAAGTAGGTGCTTTATTTACTGTAGATCCTTTAAAACCAAAATTATCTAAAATTAATCCAATTGAAGGATTTAAAAATTTATTTTCAGTAAAATCATTAGTTGAATTAGGAAAATCAATTATTAAATCTACAATTTTAATTGGATATACAGTTTATTATTTACAAAAGCGTTTGTATTTGATTGTAAATGCATTAGAGTTAAGTGTTATAGCACTTATCGGTACTATTTGGGATTTGATTTATAGCATTGTTATAAGAATTTCAATAATGCTTATTGTAACAGGAGTTTTAGATTATATATATAAAAGATGGCAACATAATAAAGATTTGAAAATGACAAAAAAAGAAGTAGAAGATGAACATAAAGAATCAGAAGGGGACCCACAGTTAAAATCTAAAATCAGACAAAAACAAAGAGAAATGTCTGCTAGTAGAATGATGCAAGAAGTTCCTGATGCAGATGTGGTTATTACAAACCCTACTCATTATGCGAATGCATTAAAATATGATAAAATGGAAAGTGACGTTCCTATAGTAGTTGCAAAAGGTAAAAATTTAATTGCTAAGAATATTAAAAAAATTGCAAAGGAAAATGACATATCAATTGTAGAAAATAAACCATTAGCACAAGAACTTTATAAAGTTGTAAGTTTAGGAGATGAAATTCCTGAAAACTTATATCAAGCAGTTGCAGAAGTTTTAGCATATGTATATGAAGTAGATAAGAAATAGGAGTAATTTATGACTTATAAAGATGTACTAGTACCAATTTTAGTAATAATGATTGTAATGATTATTATTATTCCAATTCCTTTATCAATTTTAGATTTTGCTTTAGCAATGAATATTTCATTAGCCCTTTTAATATTAATGATTTCAATGTTTTTAAAAGAGCCACTGGATTTTTCTGTATTTCCATCTATTTTGTTAATTACAACAATTTTTAGATTGGCTTTAAATATATCGACAACTAGATATATACTATCAGAAGGACAGGCAGGACAAGTTATTAGAACATTTGGTAATTTTGCTATTAAAGGAGACGCTGTAGTTGGATTTATAATTTTTATTATTATTATTATTATACAGTTCCTTGTTATAACAAAAGGTTCTGAACGTGTTTCTGAAGTAGCTGCTAGATTTACATTAGATGCTATGCCTGGTAAACAAATGGCTATAGATGCTGATTTAAATTCCGGTCTTATAACTGAAGCAGAAGCTAGAAAACAAAGAAAAAAAATTCAAGATGAAGCCGATTTTTACGGTTCTATGGATGGTGCATCAAAATTTGTTAAAGGTGATGCAATAGCAGGTATATTAATTACTATAATAAATATAATTGCTGGTTTATCAATAGGATCTCTTAGATTTAATTTATCAATTGCTGAAGCTTTACAAAGATATACTCTTTTAACAGTAGGAGATGGCTTAGTAAGTCAAATTCCAGCATTGATGATTTCAACTGCTACTGGTGTAGTAGTAACTAGAGCAGCATCAGATTCAAACTTAGGGAATGATGCAATTAATCAGTTGTTTAGACAACCACATGTTATGTTTTTAATAGCAGGAGTACTAGCTATATTAGGTACACTTACTCCACTTCCTATAATACCTTTTGATTTACTTGCAATTATATTTGTTTATTTAGGATTTTTATTAAGAACAGAATTACAAAAAGCTGTTGAACAAGAAGAATCAATGGAGCAAACAGATGAAGAAATAGAAGAAAAAGACGAGATTAAAAAGCCAGAAAACATTATGCCACTTTTAGATATAGATCCAATTGAATTAGAGTTTGGATATGGAGTAATTCCTTTAGCGGATCCAGAACAAGGTGGAGATTTATTTGATAGATTAGTTATGATAAGAAGACAAATTGCACTTGAATTAGGAATAGTAGTACCTATGATAAGGCTTAGAGATAATATTCAATTAGAATCTAATGAATATAATATAAAAATAAATGGTAATCTTATTTCTGGAGGCTCAATTATGTTTGACCATTTTTTAGCTATGAATCCAGGAACTGTTGAAGGAGAAATTGATGGTGTTGATACAACTGAACCTGCTTTTGGACTTCCTGCAAAATGGATTACTGAAGAGCAAAGAGAAAATGCTGAAATATTAGGTTATACTGTAGTAGATCCTTCATCAATGATTTCTACACATTTAACTGAAGTTATAAAAAATAATGCTTATGAATTACTTGGAAGACAAGAGACAAAAGAATTAATAGATAATGTAAGTGAAGAGAATCCAACAGTAGTAGAAGAATTAATACCAAATATTTTACGTATAGGCGATGTACAAAAAGTACTTAAAAATTTATTAAAAGAAAAAGTTTCTGTAAGAAATTTAGTTAAAATTTTAGAAACATTAGCTGATTTTGCAGTTCAAACTACTGATGTAAATATTTTGACTGAATATGTAAGACAAGGTCTTAAAAGACAAATTTCTGATAAATATTTTCCTGAAAAATCAGGGAAAGTTATTACATTAAATCAAGAGTTAGAAAATATGTTAATGGAGTCTATTGAACAAGAAGGTAATACTAGTCAATTAAATTTAAACCCTATGATTTCTCAAAAAATTATAAATAGTATTGCAAATGAATTAAGAAATTTAGTAGATATAGGAGAAGATCCGATAGTCTTAACAGCTCCGATAGTTAGATTTTATTTAAAACAATTAACTAGACAAAGTATACCTGATCTTATTTTATTATCATATAATGAAATAGCAGAAGATGTAAATATAGAATCCGTTGGGATGGTGATGATTGATGAAAATTCGTAGATTTGTAGGCAAAGATATGAATGAGGCTATTATAAAAGTTAAATCAGAACTAGGTTCAGAAGCTGTTATCTTAAATAGCAGAAAAATAAAAAGATCTGGGATTTTAGGTTTTTTTAAAAAACCATTAGTTGAAGTAGTAGCAGCTATCGATCAAGATTATAAAATTAAAACAACTGCTAAGAAAAAAAGTAAAAAGAAGTCACCATCTACAAATTCTAATAAACGACAAGTAAATAAAGAAATAGATAAGACAAATATTTCTTTTGATAATAAAAATATTGATTTAAAAATAAATAAATTAACTGAGATTGTAAAACAATTAGAAAATAAAGTATCTACTATAGATACAAATGATACAAAAAAATCTGAAGAAAAAAAAGAAAATACTAATAAATCAAAAGTTAAAACTTATGAAAAAAAATATTTAGACTTATTGATTGACCACGATATTTTCCCTAAAAATGCATCTAGAATACTTGACCAAGTAAAAAAGAAAATTTCAATAAAGGGAAATAGTGAAGAGACAGTAAAAAATGCAATCAAAGTAGTTATTTCAGATTTTTTACAAAAACCTAAAGTTATTCCTAAAGAAATTCAAAGTCAAAAAATATTTATGTTTGTAGGACCAACTGGAGTAGGAAAAACTACTACTTTAGCGAAACTGGCAGCTAAATTATCACTTATTGATAATAAAAAAGTAGGATTAATTACTGCTGATACATATAGAATAGCAGCTGTTGAACAGTTAAAAACTTATAGTGAAATATTAGGCATTCCTTTAAATGTAGTATATGAATCAAAAGAAATTCAAGATGCTATAGATGATTATGAAGATAAGGATTATATATTAATTGACACTGCAGGAAGGAATTATAAAGACAAAGACTTTAAAGTGGAAATTGAAGAAATTATTGAAAGAGTAGATAATATAGATAAATTTTTAGTTTTGTCATTAGTAGCAGATTATAAGAATATGAAAAGAGTTATTAAATCTTATGAATTTTTAGATGATTACAGAGTTATTTTTACAAAATTTGATGAAGCGATAACTTTTGGTAATATTTTAAATATAAAAATGTTAACTAACAAAAAATTATCATATATTACAAATGGACAATCTGTACCAGATGATATTGAGGTCTTGAATATTGACAAAGTGGCTGATATAATTGTAGGTGATAGTAATGATTGATCAAGCAAAACGACTTAGAGATATTGTAAATAAAAATAAAATAGATAATTCTGAAAATGACGCAAGAATAATTGCTGTATCCAGTGGCAAAGGCGGTGTAGGTAAAACAAATGTTACCATTAATTTGGCAATAGCCTTGGCTCAATCTGGAAATAAAGTTGCTGTAATTGATGCAGACTTAGGACTAGCAAATATAGATGTAGTTTTAGGAGTTGTACCAAAATATAATTTAGGTCATGTAATAAACGGAGAGGTTAGTATACAAGACATTATTTTACAAGGGCCCAAAAATATTTCTATTTTATCTGGAGGTTCAGGAGTCATTGATTTTATAGATTTAAGTGATGATAAGTTAGAAAAATTAATTAAATCTTTAAAAATTCTTAATGAAAAAAATGACTATATACTTATAGATACAGGTGCTGGATTAAATAAATCTGTTTTATCTTTTATTAAAGCAGCAAATGAGTTAATAGTTGTAATAACACCTGATCCGACTTCTATAACTGATTCGTATGCATTGTTAAAAAATGTTAAATCTATAAATAAAAATATTAATGTATTAATAAATATGGTAAATTCAAATAAAGAAGCTAAAAGAGTATTTAATAAAATATCTTTAACTAGTGAAAAGTTTTTAGATATTGAAATAAATAATTTAGGATATTTGTATGAAGATAGTCATGTAACTAAAGCGGTTCGTAAACAAGAACCATTTATGACTCTTTTTCCCTCATGTCTAGCTAGTAAAGGAATTGAGATGTTAGCACACAATATTGAAAATGATACTAATGAAAAATATAAATCATCTAGATTTTCGAATTTCTTAAATAATTTATTTGGAAGTCAATAGGTGAGATTATGACGCAAATTAATATTATTAAATCTATGACATCTGGGGAAAGTATTGATATAATAGTAGAAAAGTCAGAAGAAGAAATCAATTTGAATAGTACAATAATTGATAAAAATTTAAATAAAAAAACATTTACAATTTATAATCCTATTTATAAAAAAAGAATTTATACTATGAGCAAAAAAAAATTATATAATTTCCGGTATATTGATGAAAATTCGGGTATATATTCTTTTAAGGGAGAAGTAATAAAAAGATTTAAAGAAAAAAGTATATATTTATTAGAAATTAAATATAAAGGATCTCTTAGAAAAGTACAAAGAAGAGAATTTTTTAGAATTGATATTTTCAAAAAAATAACTTTAGATATACCTACTAGTAAAGAGTATTTTGAATCAGATAAGTTATTAGATTTGTATGATTCAATAGATTTTATAAAAGGAAAATTTTTATTAAAAGATATTAGTGCAGGAGGAATTGGTTTTTTTTCAAATACTAAATTTAAACTAAATCAAAGGTTCATTATAAATCTTAATTTAAATAATTTAACTGTCAAAGTATTAGGGAAAGTAGTTAGAAATGTAAAAGCCAAAGAAAATGATAAAAAATATTTAATAGGAGTTAGATTTGAAAAGTTAAATACAAAAAAACGTAGAAAAATCATAAACTATGTTTTTAATAAACAAAGAGAATTAAGAAAAAAAGGATTGATTTAAATGATAAAAGTACTAATTGTAGATGATTCTGCATTTATGAGAAAAATCTTATCCGATATTTTAGGAAAGTCTGATAAAATTACTGTAATAGGTAAGGCTAAAAATGGTAAATCTGCATTAAAGATGGCTAAGAAATTAAATCCAGATGTTATTACTATGGATGTAGAAATGCCTAAGATGAATGGCCTTAAAGCTTTAGAAAAAATAATGGATGAAATACCTACTCCTGTAGTTATGTTAAGTGCAGTTACTAAAAAAGGTGGAGATTTAACGCTAGAAGCCTTAGAATTAGGTGCAGTTGATTTTATTACAAAGCCTAAAAGTGTTTTTAATGTTAAAGGTAAAAAAGTCAAAGATTCAATTATTGAAAAAATAATTGTAGCTTCAAATATTAATGTTAAAACTAAAAGAAGAAAAAAAATAAAACATAAAAAAATTAAAAAAACAATTAAAAAACAAAGTAATACTTTAAATAAAATTATTGCTTTAGGAACTTCAACTGGAGGTCCAAGAGCTTTACAATCAGTAATACCTAATATACCTGCTGATATTAAAGGAGCAATATTAATAGTACAACATATGCCACCTGGTTTTACTAAATCTTTAGCTGAAAGACTAGATAAAATATCTGAAATAAAGGTTAAAGAAGCAATTAATAATGAAAAAATTAGACCAGGGCATGCTTATATAGCTCCAGGAGGTCAACATTTAAAATTAAAAGTTAAAGGAAATTCGTACTATACTTTATTGGATAAAGAAGGATTAGTATCTGGACATAGACCTTCCTTTGATGCTATGCTTAATTCAATTAATAAGGCAAGTTTAAAAAATATTATAGGTGTAATTATGACAGGTATGGGGAGTGATGGAGCCAAAGGGATGTTAGAGTTAAACAAAAATAATAATTATACAATAGCCCAGGATGAAGAAAGTTGTGTTGTATTTGGAATGCCTAAAAGTGCTATTGAAATAGATGCAATAAATGAAGTGGTTGAATTGGATAAAATATCAAATTCAATTGTAAAAGCTATGGAGGTGTAACTTATGGATATGAATCAATATCTTGAAATATTTATTGATGAATCAAGAGAACATTTACAAGAAATGAACCAAATTTTGTTAGAACTAGAAAAAAATCCAGATGATTTAAGTTTATTAGATGAAATTTTTAGAATAGCTCATACAATAAAAGGAATGGCTGGAACAATGGGTTATGATAAAATATCTGATTTGACACACAAAATGGAAAATGTAATGGATGAAATGAGAAGCGGAAATGTAACAGTTAAAGAACAAACAGTAGATATTTTATTTGAATGTTTCGATTCTTTAGAAGAATACGTTGATAACTTAATTGCTACAGGAGAAGAAGGAGATTTAGATTCTACTGAGTTAATAAAAAAATTAGGTAGTATTGTATCTGGTGAAGAGTTAGACGAAGACGTTAGTGAACAAATAAAAGAAACAAAAGAAGTAAAAGAAGAAAATGTTGATAGTGATTTTGAAATTGAACTTACAGATACTATTAAAGGACTTATTAATAAAGCACTAGATTCTGGGATGAATACATTTAAAGTAAAAGTTACTATTAATGAAGATAGCATGTTAAAAGCAGCAAGAGCATTTATTGTTTTTAATAAGTTAGAAGAATTAGGTGAAATCATTTCATCTGAGCCAGAAGCGGAAGATATAGAAGATGAAAAGTTCGATACAAGTTTTGAATTGATTTATTTTAGTAAAATAGATTCTAAAACGTTAACTAATGAGATTTTATCAATATCTGAAATTGATGAAGTTTTAGTTGAACAAGTTGATAGTAAATATGATCTTAAAGATAAGAAAAAAGAAACTCAAACTAATAAAGATAAGTCAAGTAAAAACAAAAGTAAATCGACTAAATCTTCTAAGAAAAAAGTAACTAAAAAGAAATCTAGAAAAAGAAAGAAAATGACTCAAACAGTTAGAGTTGATATTAATAGATTAGATAATTTAATGAATTTAGTATCTGAGTTAATTATTATAAAGACTAGATTAGAAGATAATGATGCAAGTAATAAAGAATCTAGTAATATTCATGAAACAGTTGAGTATTTAGAAAGAATCACAACTAGTTTACATGATGCTGTAATGAAAGTTAGAATGGTACCAGTTGAGCGTACTTTTAATAGATTCCCTAGAATGGTTAGAGATTTATCTAAAGAGCTAGGTAAAGAAATTAATTTAGAAATGACAGGTGAAGATACTGAAGTTGATAGAACTGTAATAGATGAAATTGGTGATCCTTTAATTCATTTAATTAGAAATTCTATTGATCATGGAATTGAGGAAACTGAAAAACGAATTGAATTAGGAAAACCTGAAGCAGGAACTGTTAATCTTAGAGCTTATCCAGATGGTAATACTGTTGTTATTGAAGTTGAAGATGATGGCGGTGGAATTGATCCGGATATGGTTTTAGAAAATGCAATTGAAAAAAATGTAATAACAAAAGATGAAGCTGAAAAAATGAATGAACACGAAGCAATAAACTTGTTATTTGAACCTGGGTTTTCAACTGTTAAAGAAGTTACAGATCTTTCAGGTAGAGGAGTAGGTTTAGATGTTGTTAAATCAAAAATTGAAGCTTTAAATGGTACTGTAGAAGTAAGTTCAGAACTTAAGAAAGGATCTAAATTTACAATTAGATTACCTCTTACTTTAGCTATTATTCAAGCATTAATGATTGATTTAAAAGAAGAAAGATATGCTATACCATTAAATAATATTAAAGAGATAGCAACTATTAATTCCGAAAAGATATCTATGGTACAAAATCAAGAAGTAGTTTTATACAGAGAAAATACTTTGCCATTAGTTAGATTAGGAGAGGTATTAAATGTTGAAGAGTATGAAAGAAATACTGGAGATATGCTTGTAGTTATTATTAAAAAAGGTAATCAAGAAGCAGGTGTTATTGTAGATAATTTAGTTGGGCAACAAGAAATAGTTATAAAATCATTAGGAAATTATTTACAAACTATAGATACTATAGCAGGAGCTACTATATTAGGAAATGGTGGAGTTGCATTAATTGTAGACCCTAATCAGTTATTTTAGATAAGGAGGAAATATGGCTAGTATTAATGAGTATGTTGTATTTGAAATAGAAAATGAATATTATGGTATAGATATAAAATTAGTTGAAAATATTGAAAAGCCAAAAAAAATTACAAGAGTACCCTATACTAAAGATTTTATTGAAGGGGTTGTAAATTTAAGAGGAAATATTATTCCAGTATTATATTTGAGAAAAAGATTTGATATTGGTTACAAAGAGATGGATGAAGATTCAAGAATAATTATAATTAACTACAAAGAATATAATGTTGGCTTAATTGTAGACTCTTCATCTGAAGTAGTACAATTAAAAGATTCAAAAATAGAAAATGCTCCTAAGATTAAAGATGATATAAAATTAAATTACGTAAAAGAAGTAGGTAAAGATGAAGATAGAATTATTATGCTTCTTGATATGAAAAAAGTTTTAGATATTAAGGATAAAAAAGATGAGTAGGGGTGAAAATGACTAAATCTTTAGAAAAAGTTAACAATATGGTAATGGATATATTGAGAGAGGTAGGAAATATTGGAGCTGGAAATGCTGCTACTTCTCTTGCTAAAATGTTAGATGTTAAGGTAGATATGGAAGTGCCTCAAGTAAAAATTTTAGAATTTAAAGAATTTCCTAAAATCATTGGTGGAGAAGAAAATCTAGTTATTGGAGTATATTTTACTTTAAGTGGAGATTTAGAAGGTTCATTTTTATTTTTACTTGATGAAGAGTCAGCTCTTTCATTACTAAATTTATTAATGCCTGCAGAATTTAATGAGTTTGATGAAATGGCTAATTCTGCGTTACAAGAAATAGGCAATATTTTATCAGGTGCATATATATCTTCTTTAGCTACACTTACTAATTTAGATATTTCTATATCCGTACCATCAATTTCTTATGATATGGCTGGTGCTATATTAAGTGTGCCGGCAATAGAATTTGGCAAAGTTAGTGATAAAATATTAATAGTTGAAAATGAATTTTTTGAAAGTGAGATGGTAGATACAATAACTGGATACTTTTTATTAGTACCAGATTTAGATTCTTATGATAGTTTACTAGATAGTTTAGGGGTATAAAATGGGAGATGCAATCAAAGTTGGTATGGCAGATTTAAAAGTCACATCACAACCAAATTCACTTACTACTTTAGGTTTAGGATCATGTGTAGGTATTTGTTTATATGATAAATCTAAAAAGATTATAGGTATGGCTCATATAATGCTTCCAAGTAGTAAAGATATTCGAAATAATTCTAATAAATATAAATTTGCTGATACTGCTATAGAAGAAATGATAGAACTAATGAAAGAAAAAGGAGCTAAAACTACAAGATTAACTGCTAAAATTGCTGGTGGAGCTATGATGTTTAAGTTTAAATCTAATAGCAGTAAAATGAATGTTGGTCAAAGGAATGCAGAAGCTGTAAAAAAAATATTACAAGAAAGAAGAATTAAAATTTTAGCAGATGATACAGGTGGTTCTTTTGGTAGAACAATAACTTTTAATTCATCAGATGGGAGTTTAAAAATAAAAACAATTGGTCATGGTACTGAAATTGTTTAAGGAGTAATTATGGAAAATAAAAGTCTTTGGAAAAAATATAAAGAGAATAACGATCAAAAAGCTAAGGAAGAGTTAATTAAAAAAAATGTAAAATTAGTAAAAATGATAGCTGGAAGACTTTTTTCAAAATATAATGGTAAAGTTTCATTTGATGATCTAGTAGGTTATGGCTCAATAGGTCTAATTGATGCAATTGAAAAATTTGATCATACAAGAGATATTAAATTCAGCACTTATGCAAATATAAGAATAAGAGGAGCAATTATAGATCAACTAAGATCAATTGATTGGGTACCTAGATCTATTAGAAAAAAACATAAAAAATATGAAAGTGCTTTAAAACAATTGCAAGAAAGATATGGAGATAAAGTAAGTGATAAACAGATTGCTGATAAAATGAATATGGAGATGTCAGAATACTATGATTTTTTAGATGAAATATCTATTTACTCAGTATATTCATTAGATAAAAAAATAAATGATAATATTCATTTTGATATACAATCTGATTATAATAAATTCCAACCTGAAAAAGTTTTACAAAAACAAGAACTTATTGAAGAGTTAACTGAAGCAATTGAAGAATTAAACGAAAGAGAAAAGAAAATTGTTCAATTATATTATTATTCAGAATTAACATATAAAGAAATTGCAGAAATATTAGATATTACTCAATCTAGAATTTCACAAATACATTCTAAAATAATAACTAAGTTAAGTGTAAAATTAAAGCTAGGTGATTAAAATGGGCCAAAATTTAGAAAATGAAAATTTAAAATATACATTAGATATTGATGTATCCAATGACTATTATAAAGCATATTTGATTATTGATATTGTAGAAAGACCTTGTGATATCACTGAAAAAGAAATTGAAGAGTTTTTAGATCAAAAAAATATTTCTCATGGAATTGATTATTCTAAGATTGAAGAGATAATTGAAAAACCTGAAGATGGGAAATATCTAATTGCTGAAGGTAAAAAACATGTAAATGGTAAAGATGCAGAAATTGAATATTTTTTTGAAACTGATAATAAAATACATCCTACTATGGAAAAAGATGGATCTGTTGATTATAAACATATGCATTTAGTACAAAGAGTAAAAACAGATGAAGTATTAGCTAAAAAGACTAAACCTACTGAAGGAAAAAAAGGATATACTGTTACAGGCAAAGAGATTAATCCTAAAAAAGGTAAAGATGTTAATTTTAAAGTTGGTAAAAATGTAAAAACATCTGAAGATGGTTTAAAGTTAATGTCAGAAATAGAAGGTGCGATTAAATATGAAAACGGTAGAGTTAGTGTTGAAAAAGTAATAGAAGTAAGTGGAGTAGGCGTATCTACTGGGAATATTGATTTTCATGGAAAAGTAGTAGTAAATGGTGTAGTAGAAAGTGGATACGAAATTCAAGCTGATAATGATATAGTAATTAACGGAATTGTAGAAGGTTCAAAACTTGTATCTGGCGGCGATATAACTATTACTAAAGGTGTCCAAGGAAATGATCAAGCATATATTGAATGTAAAGGTGAGTTAAGATCAGGTTTTATTAATTCTTCTGAGGTTAAAGCTGGAAAAGATATTTTAGTTGATATTATTATGCATTCAAAAGTGTCTTCAAATGGTGCTTTAATTGCTAAAGGAAAAAAAGGTACAGTAGTTGGTGGTTCTTATAACATAAAGAAAGGAATTGAAGCAAAAGTCATCGGTTCTGAAATGGGTACTATAACAAATCTTAAAGTAGGAATAGATAATGAATTGCTTCAAAGATATAAGGAAGCTAAAGAAAATAAGAAAAAATATGGAAAAGAATTATTAGAATTAAATAAAAATATTAAAACTTTAAAAACGAGAATGGATAATGGAAATAGAAATCAAATCATGGTTAAAAAATATAAAAAATCTTTAAACAGATTAAAAGACATTCAACCAAAGTTAGAAAAAGCTAAAAAGACAGTAAAAGAATCTAAAAAGAAATTTGCTAATTTAAAAGGATCAAAAATTAAAGCCCAAATTATTTATCCAGGAACAAAGGTTAATATAACTAATTCATTATATAATGTCAAAAAAGTTTTAAAAGGTATAAATTTGGTTAAAAGAAAAGGTGAGGTAAAACTTATAGAAGGTTAAGGTGATTATTATGTCTATTAGACCAATTGATATGCAAACTTTATTACCTAAATTACAGGCAATGAAATTTGCAAAGGAAACAGAGATTAATAAACATAATAATGATTTAACTGATTTACAAAAACAAAGTTTAAAAAAAGCTAAAGAAAATGCTAATAAAGTCTTAGAATTAAATGAAAAAGAGTTAGATAAAATGAAAAATAATGAAAAACAAAATAGTAAAAATCAATCTTCTAATAAAGAATCAAAAGAAAAAGAAGATAAAAAAGATAAAGAAAATAAAAAGATGGTTGGTAAAGGATCTAACTTTGATATGAAAGTGTAGGTAGGTTTGTGTATATTGTAAGTTTTATTCTTGGAGTTATTATTGTTATAATTTCTATCTTTTTAATAAGAAATGAATTTAAAAAATCACTTGATTTTAGATTGTCTAATTTAGGTGATTTTTCTGATTTTGAAAAAAGAGAATTAATTAAAAAAGTTGAGAAGTTACAAGAAGAACTAGATGAACTAAATAATTCGTTTTATGAAATAACTAATGATTTAGAAGGTAAGTTTAGTTTGAATTCTAGACAAATCAGAAAATTAAAAGAGAAAGTTGAAAAAAATTATAATAATACTTATAAAGAGAATAAAGGAAATGAAGAAGTTAAAAAGTATGATAAAAAAGAAAAAGATTCTAAAATAGTTAAAACAATTAATAATAATAAAATAGATTATGAGGAAATCGAAAGATTAAAAAATCAAGATTATACTTTAAATGAGATTGCAAAAAAATTAGATATTGGGATAAGAGAATTAAATATTATGATGAATTTATATAATAATAAATCTTAGGTTTTGATAAAAATTAATTGATTTTTAAAATATTTATGGTATAATACAAAAGATGAATAAAATAAGCACCTGTTTGTTTTTCGTCTATGGTGCCTTAAACTTTTTTAAGGTTTAGACGGAGCTAAACGGCAGGGAGGTAAAACTACGGAGGTGTAACAATGTCAGTTGTTAGTATGAAAGATTTATTAGAAGCAGGAGTCCACTTTGGTCATAAGACAAGAAGATGGAATCCAAAAATGAAGGAATATATATTTACAGATAGAAGTGGAATATATATTATCGATTTACAAAAGACAGTTAAGTTATTAGATGAGGCGTATGAGTTTATTAAGTCTGTTGCTGCAGATAATGGTAAAATTTTATTTGTAGGAACTAAGAAGCAGGCAAAAGAAGCTATTAAGCAAGCTGCTAAAAAAGCAGATGTTTATCATGTAAATGAGCGTTGGTTAGGTGGAACATTAACTAATTTTAAGACAATTTCAAAAAGAATAGATTTAATGGATGAAATTGATCAAAAAGAAAAAGACGGAACTTTTGAAGTACTACCTAAAAAAGAAGTTTTAGAATTAGAACATACAAGAGAAAAAATTAAAAGGAATCTTGGTGGAATTAGAACTATGAATGGTTTACCAAGTGCTTTATTTGTTGTAGATGTTAATAAAGAAAAAAATGCTGTTTTAGAAGCTAAAAAGTTAAATATTCCTGTAGTAGCATTAGTTGATACAAACTGTGACCCAGATTTAGTTGATTATGTTATCCCAGGTAATGATGATGCTATTAGAACAATTAAATTGATTACAAATACAATGGCACAAGCTGTTATTGAAGGTAGACAAGGTGGAGATTCTGAACAAGAGTAATAGGAGGAAAAAATGAGTATTGCTAAAAAAATTAAAGAATTAAGATCAGCAACTTCAGCAGGTATGTTAGATTGCAAAAAAGCAATTAATGAAGCTGATGGAGATATTGAAAAAGCTAAAGAAATTTTAAGAGAAAAAGGTTTAGCTAAAGTAGCAAAAAAAGCAGGAAGATCAGCTACTGAAGGTATTGTTGTATCATATATCCACGGTACAAGAATCGGTTCAATTGTAGAAATAAATAGTGAGACTGATTTTGTTTCTAAAAATGATGAGTTTGTAGAATTTGCTAACAATATTGCTATGCATATTGCTGCTGCAAACCCTAAATATGTGTCAAGAGAAGATGTACCTGAAGAAGAAATTGAAAAAGAAAAAGAAATCTTAACTAAGCAGGCTTTAAATGAAGGTAAACCTGAGCATATAGTTGAGAAAATGGTAGAAGGAAGATTAAATAAATTCTTTAATGAAATTTGTTTATTAGAACAAGAATATATCAAAGATACTGATATGACAGTTGAAGAATTATTAAAAAATAAAATTGCTAGAATTGGTGAAAATTTATCAATTAGAAGATTTTCAAGATTTGAAGTAGGAGAAGGTCTTGAAAAAGAAGAAGAAAATTTCGCTGAAGAAGTAGCAAGTCAATTATAGAAAATATTGAGAACACTTATGTGTTCTCTTTTTTTGAGAAAAAATAAGGAGCGTATAATATGTCTCAATCAAAATATAAGCGTGTATTAATTAAGATTTCAGGAGGAGCCTTAGCTAAAGAAAATGGTTTTGGAATAAATGATGATATTTTAAAAAAGATATCTGATGAAATTTTAAAATTAACTAAAGAAGATATTGAAGTTGGAATTGTAGTTGGCGGAGGTAATTTTTGGCGCGGTCGTTCTTCAAAAGATATGGATAGATCAACTGCTGATTATATGGGAATGTTAGCTACTTCAATTAATGCCTTAGCTTTACAAGATTATATTGAAAATAGTGTTAGTTTATCAACTAGAGTAATGAGTGCAATTGATATGAAAGAAATAGCTGAACCATATATTAAAAGGCGTGCAGATAGACATTTAGAAAAAGGAAGAATAGTAATATTTGCTGCTGGAACAGGTAATCCTTACTTTACTACAGATACTGCTGCTGCACTAAGAGCAGCTGAAATAAATGCCGATGTAATTTTATTAGCGAAAAATATTGACGGTGTTTATGATAGAGATCCAGAAAAATATGACAATGCTCAAAAATATGATATAATAAGTTATAAAGAAATTGTAAATCAAGAATTAGGAGTAATGGATGCTACTGCTGTAACTATGTGTAAAGAAAACAATATTCCAATTTTAGTTTTTGATTTAAAAATTTCTGGAAGTATTTATAAAAGTTGCTTTGGTCAGGAAGTAGGAACAATAATCAAGGAGGATTAGTATGAGATTTGAGGTACATGATGAATTAGAAAAGCGTATGCAAAAGACAGTTGATGTATTAAAATCAGAATTAAGAACTATTAGAACTGGGAAAGCTACTCCTAAAGTATTAGAAAATATATATGTGGATTATTATGGTGCATCTACACCAATTAATCAGCTAGCTACAATTAGCCATCCAGAAGCTAGAACATTAATGATTAAACCTTTTGATGCTTCAGCAGTTGATAATGTACAAAAAGCTATTTTAAAATCTGATTTAGGTATAAATCCTAACATTGATGGTGATAAAATAATTTTGAATTTTCCTATGTTAACAGAAGAAAACAGAAAAAAATTATCTAAAAAAGTAAAAGAACATAGCGAAAAAGCAAAAATTGCACTTAGAAATGAAAGAAGAGATGCAAATGATGAATTAAAGAAAATGGAAGATAAAAGTGAGATTACTGAAGATGATTTACAAAGAGGTTTAGAAGAAGTTCAAAATATTATTGATGAATACACAGATAATATTGATGAAATAGTAGAAAAGAAAATGAATGAAATAATGGCAGTTTAAATATATCCCCCATTTGGGGGATTTTAAAGGTGATTAAAATGGATGATATAAAAATACCAAAACATGTTGCAATTATAATGGATGGAAATGGTCGATGGGCTAAAAAAAGATTTTTACCTAGATTAGCAGGACATAATAAAGGAATTGAAACTCTAAGAGAAATTATTGAATTTAGTGCTAAGAAAGGTATTGAATATTTAACAGTCTATGCTTTTTCAACTGAAAATTGGAAAAGACCCGAAAAAGAAGTTCAAGGTTTGTTAAAATTAATTGAAAAATATTTTGATAAAGAATTAGAAAATTTATTTGAAAATAATGTTATTTTAAATATAATTGGTAAAAGGTCTGATATTCCTGAAAAAACTAACAATATTTTTTTAAAAGCTGAAAATAAAACTAAAGTTAATGATGGATTACAGTTAAATATTGCTTTTAACTACGGGGCTAGAGATGAAATTTTAACTGCAGTTAAAGAAATTTCTAAAAAGTATAAAAATGATGAAATTAGTTTAGATGATATAAATAAAAATTTTTTTTCGAATCATTTATATACAAAAAATATACCTGATCCAGATTTAGTTATAAGAACTAGTGGTGAAATACGATTAAGCAATTTTTTATTGTGGCAAATATCTTATTCAGAATTATATTTTACAAATGTCTTATGGCCAGATTTTGGAAAAGAAGAATTTCATAAAGCGTTAAAAGCATATGATAAACGTAATCGTAGATATGGAAGGGTTTAGTGAAAGATATGATTAAAAGGTTTATTACTAGTATATTATTAATTCCTTTATTTTTATTTTTAGCTTTTAAAGGTGGCTTGATTTTGTCAATTGCCATAGGCATAATTTCAACAATAGCTCTTTTTGAATTTTATAGAGTTTTTAATAATTTAGATAAAAAACCTAATAAAATGGTAGGTTTAATTTTTAATATAATTTTTTTAATTGTAATATATAATAAATTTGATTATCATTATATAATATTTTTACTTTTTGTTTTTACTATGATACTTTTAATATACAATCTTTTTTCTAAAAAAGATCAATTAATAAATAGTATGATAACTTTTTTTGGAGTTTTTTACATTCCATTAGGTTTTTTCCATTTAATATTATTAGAAAGAATAACATATGATTATATAGTATTTATACCATTTTTAATTTCTTGGGGATGCGATACATTTGCATATTTTATTGGCAAAAAATTTGGTAAAAGAAAACTTATGCCAAGTGTTAGTCCTAAAAAAACTAAAGAAGGTGCTATAGCTGGAATTTTTGGCTCAATATTTTTGAATTATTTATTAGCAAAATTTTTTATACCAGAAATTTTAGATTATATTATATTAATTAGTTTTATTGGTTCTATATTTTCACAATTAGGAGATTTAATGGCATCAAAGATAAAAAGAAAATGTAATGTAAGTGATTTTGGACATTTACTTCCAGGACATGGTGGTATATTAGACAGATTTGATTCTACTGTAATTACAATACCAGTAGTTTATTATTTGATTTTAGTCATTTTTTAGTTTTAGAAAGGAATTTATGAAAAACATTTCAATATTAGGTTCTACTGGTTCAATAGGGACTCAAACTTTAGATATAATTAGAGAAAACAAAGATAAATTTAATATAATAGGTTTAAGTTGTAATAAAAATATTGATTTGTTAAAAAAACAAATTAAAAAATTTAGACCTAAAGAAGTTTCCGTTATGGACAAAGAAATGTATAAAAGAATAAAAGAAGAAAACTTTGATATAGATATTTATACTGGTGTCAACGGTTTAGTTAATATTGCAACAAATCAAAATAATGATTTATTAATAACATCTGTTGTAGGTTCTATAGGTCTAAGACCGACATATGAAGCTATTAAAAAAGGGATAGATATAGGTTTAGCAAATAAAGAAACTTTAGTAGTCGCTGGTGATTTAATAACTAATGCTTGTAAAAAATATAATGTTAAACTTTTACCTATTGATTCAGAACATAATGCTATTTTCCAATCTTTGATAGGGAATAAACAAAAAGATATAGAAAAAATCATTTTAACAGCTTCTGGAGGAAGCTTTTTAAATACTCCAATTGAAAAATTAAAGGATGTTAGCCCTAAAGAAGCACTAGATCATCCTAATTGGGATATGGGTAAAAAGATAACAATTGATTCAGCTACAATGATGAACAAAGGATTAGAAGTTATTGAAGCAAAATGGCTATTTAATCTAGATTTAGAGGATATAAAAGTATTGGTTCATCCGGAAAGTATTATTCACTCTATGGTTGAATATAAAGATAAATCAGTTATTGCACAATTAGGTTTACCAGATATGAAAGTACCTATTAGTTTTGTATTAAATTATCCAGAGAGATTAGAAAATGATTTAGAAAGTTTAGATTTAGCTAAAATATCTACTTTAAATTTTTTAAATCCTGATTTTGAAAAGTTTCCAGCTTTAAAATTGGCATATAAAGCCTTAAAAATAGGTGGAACAATGCCTTTAGTATTAAACGTTGCAAATGAAATTTATGTAGATAAATTTTTAAATAAAGAAATAAAATTTTTAGAAATTGTAGAAAATGTAAAAAAAGTAATGGATAAACATAATGTTATAAAAAATCCAACACTTGAAGAAATTTTGAGAATTGAAAAAAAATTAAGAAATAAACTATAGAGGTGATTATATGCTTACAGCAATAAGTTTTGTATTAGTATTTGGATTGCTCGTATTTTTTCATGAAGGCGGGCATTTTTTGTTAGCGCGATATAACGGAATAACTGTACATGAGTTTTCTTTAGGAATGGGACCTAAAATCTTTTCTAAAAAAGGAAAAGAGACTCTTTATGCAATTAGGTTGTTACCAATAGGTGGATATGTTCAAATGGAAGGAGAAGACGAAGTTTCTGATAAAGAAGGTTCTTTTTCTAAAAAGAGTCCTTTACAAAGACTGTCTGTTATAGCAGCAGGACCAATAATGAATTTTTTATTGGCAATAGTTCTTTTTATGATAATATTTGCATTTGTTGGACTTCCAACTAATGTTATTGATGATTTTGCTAGTGATTCGCCAGCATATCAGGCTGGTTTGCAAAAAGGTGATGAAATAGTATCAGTAAATAATGAAAAAACTAATTCATGGGATGATGTAGTTAAAGGTATATCAAATTCCAAAGAAACTCTTGAAATAGAAGTAAATAGAAATGGTGAAGTAATTAAAAAAAATATTGAACCTAAAATAGAAAATGGTAGAAAAATTATAGGTATATATCCTAAAGGAAGTAGGAATCCTATAAAAATTGTAGGATATTCTGTAAACCAAGTATATAAGGTTTCTAAGGCTATAGTAACCTTCTTTGTTAAATTGCCATTTGAAGGAATGAATGAAGGTGATGTTGTAGGACCAGTTGGTTTAGTTTCTTTAGTAGGCGATGCAGCTCAAAGAGGATTTTTAGATATATTAAGTTTAGCTGCTTTAATATCAATTAATTTAGGAATTGTAAATTTACTTCCTATACCTGCTTTAGATGGCGGAAGAATAATTTTTATTTTAATTGAACTTTTCCGGGGAAAACCTGTGGATCCTGAAAAAGAAGGATATGTTCATTTAATTGGATTTGCAATTTTACTTTCTTTGATGGCTTTTTTAGTATTTAAAGATGTAAAGGAGCTTTTATAATGATATCTAGAAGAAAATCTTTAGTTTTATCAATAGGAGATGTTAAAATTGGAGGTAATAATCCTATAACAATTCAATCTATGATAACAACAAAGCCTTCAAATACTGATAAAAGTATAAAAAAAATAAAAAAATTAGAAAAATTAGGTTGTGAAATTATAAGAATTGCTGTACCTACAATGAAAGATGCCAAAGCTTTAAAAAAGATAAAGTCAGCTATTAATATACCATTAGTAGCTGATATTCATTTTGATTATAAATTAGCAATTGAGTCAATAAAAAGTGGTGTTGATAAATTAAGAATTAATCCAGGAAATATTGGAAAAAAAGAAAATGTTGAAAAAATTGTTAAATTAGCTAAAAGTAAAAATATACCTATACGTATTGGAGTTAATAGTGGTTCATTAGAAAAGTCTTTAATAAAAAAATATGGAAAAATATGTCCTGAAGCTATTGTAGAAAGTGCTTTAAGACATATTAAGATTTTAGAAGAACTTAATTTTAACTTAATTGTTGTTTCATTAAAAAGTTCAGATATTTTACAAACAGTTGAGTCTTATAAATTACTTGCTAAAAAATGTGATTACCCATTTCATATTGGGATTACAGAAGCAGGTACTTTGTTTTCTGGAACTGTCAAATCGTCTATTGGTATAGGTTCTTTACTTTTAAAAGGATTAGGAGATACTATAAGAGTGTCTTTAACTTCAGATCCTAGTGAAGAGATTAGAGTGGGAAAAGAAATTTTAAAGTCTTTGAATTTAAGAGAATTTGGACCTAAGATAATTTCTTGCCCAACTTGTGGAAGATGCAATGTAAATTTAGAAAAAATTGCAAATAAAGTACAAGAGGCTGTAAAAAATTTAAAAATTAATATTACTATAGCAATAATGGGTTGTGGAGTTAATGGACCTGGTGAGGCTAAAGAAGCTGATATTGGTATAGCTGGTGGTAAAAACGAATTTATCATTTTTAAAAAAGGTCAGATTGTAAAAAAAATAGATGAATCGGAAGTTATAGATTATTTATTAAAAGAAATTTATAAGATGAGGGATTAAATGAAAAAATTTAGTAAAATTTTTAATGATTTTTTTAAATCTGAATCAATAGAGGTTAAAAACATATTTTTTTATGATGAAAATAATGGTCTAGAGATTGTTTTTTTAATAAATGAATTGATGTTTACTAATAAATTTTCGGATTTATATAAACAAATAAGAAAAGATTTGCCTTTTATTAATGAATTGAAAATTAAAAGACAATATAATATTGAAATTGAAGATAAAAAAAGATTTTTAGTTAAACATATTAATAATATTTTAAAATTTAATTGTAATTTAACTAAAAGAGTTTTGAGTGTTTTAAAATCAAGTGATAAAGATATTAAAGATAATACTCTAATTTTTAAGACACATGATAAAAATATAATGTCTAAAATTAAAAAAGATAAATTAGATACTAAAATTAAAAATGTTTTAAATAATAGTTTTAAAATAGATATTAATGTAAAAATAGTATATGAAAAAATTGATGAAAATATAGACGATTTTGTTAAAAAAAGAGACGATACAGTAAACGATATGCTTACTAAAATGCGTGCTCAAAGAAAACAAATTAAAAAAACTAAAAGTAATAAAAAATCTAAGAAAAAGAAAAACGGACAAATATATGGAAGAAAAATAAAAAATAATTTAATTAAAATTGAAGATATTTCTGAAGAAGGTGAATATGTAGCTTTTAATGCAAAAGTTTTTGATAAGGATTCTAGAGAACTTCGCGGTGGAAAAGTTTTAATTATGCTTTCTGTAACGGATTTTTCTTCTTCTATTGGTGTTAAAATTTTTGCTAAACCAAATACTGCAGAAACTATTTTAAAACATGTAGATGAAGGTAATTGGTATAAATTTGAAGGAAATGTTAGATTTGATACTTTTGATAAAGAACTTGTTATTTTTGCAAATAAAATCGATTATGGAAATAATAAAGACACATTAGTTAGAACAGATGACTCTAAACAAAAAAGAGTAGAACTACATATGCATACTAATATGAGTGCTATGGATGGATTAACTGATGTAAAGGAATTAGTAAATAGAGCTAAAGATTGGGGACATGAAGCTATAGCAGTAACTGACCACGGTGTTTTACAAGCTTTTCCTGATGCTATGGACGTTGCTGGTGATGATTTAAAAGTTATATATGGAGTTGAAGGTTATTTATATAATGACCAAACTAATTTGATTAATAGACCAGATGATAGTGATTTAGATCAAGAATTTATCATTTTCGATATTGAAACTACAGGTCTTAATAGAATAAAAGATGAAATTACAGAAATCGGTGCTGTAAAAATTAGAAATAAGCAAATTATTGAAAGATTTTCAACATTTGTTAAGCCTGATAAAAAAATACCTCAAAAAATTGTTGAATTAACTCGTATTACAAATGAAATGGTAGAAAATGAAAGGCCTATTTCTGAAGTTTTACCAGAGTTTTTAGATTTTATTGGAGATAGACCAGTAGTTGCTCATAATGCTAAATTTGATATAAGTTTTATTAGAAGAGAAGCTATAAATAATGATTTAGAATTTGATCCGGTTATTTTAGATACATTATCATTAAGTAGAATGCTTTTAAAAGATATAAAAAGACATAGATTAAAGACTGTAGCTAGGCATTTAAAAGTTGATTTAGAAGGACATCATAGAGCAATTAATGATGCTTCTGCTACTGCATTAATTTTTATTAAACTTTTAAAAAGATTAGAAAAAAGAGAAATTTTTACTTTAAACGGAATGAATAATTTAGCTAAAAAAGAATTAGATTATAAAAATAAAGACACATATCATATTATAATTTTAGCAAAAAATAAAGTTGGACTTAAAAATTTATATAAGATTGTATCTAAGTCTAATACAGAAACTTTTTATAAAAAACCAAGAATACCAAAGTCTTTATTAAATGAAATGCGTGAAGGTCTTATTATTGGTAGTGCTTGTGAAGCAGGAGAATTATTTCAAGCAATTTTAGATAATGAATCTGATTCAAAACTAAAAAGGATTGCTAAATTTTATGATTACTTAGAAGTACAACCTCTTGGAAATAACCAATTTTTATTAGATAAAGGTATAGTAGAATCAAAAAAAGATTTACAAGAAATAAATAAAAAGATAATTAATTTAGGTAAAAAATTAAATAAATTAGTTGTTGCAACTGGAGATGTTCATTTTTTAGATAAAGATGATGCTAAATATAGGAAAATGTTAATGGCAGGTAAAGGATTTAAAGATGCAGATAATCAGCCACCACTTTATTTTAAAACTACAAATGAAATGTTAAATGATTTTGATTATTTAGATAATGAACTAGCAAGAGAGATTGTAATAAAAAATCCTAATAAAATTGCTGATAAAGTTGATAAAATATTACCAGTACCTAATGGAACATTTCCACCTAGATTTGAAGGCTCTGATGAAGAATTAAGAAATATGTGTTATGAAAAAGCAAGGTCAATTTATGGTAAAGATTTACCAGAAATAGTTCAAAAAAGATTAGAAATAGAACTAGACTCTATCATAGATAATGGGTATTCTGTAATGTATATAATTGCTCAAAAGTTAGTTGATAAATCTCTAGAAGATGGATATTTAGTTGGTTCAAGAGGTTCAGTAGGATCTTCTTTTGCAGCTACAATGTCTAATATTACAGAGGTTAATCCACTACCACCCCACTATGTTTGTCCTGAATGTAAATATTCTGAATTTATAACAGACGGTTCACTAGGTTCAGGTATAGACTTAGATGATAAGGATTGTCCTGAATGCGGACATAAGTTGAAAAAAGATGGTCACGATATACCATTTGAAGTATTTTTAGGATTTGGTGGTGGAAAAGAACCAGATATAGATTTAAACTTTGCTGGAGTTTATCAATCAAAAGCTCATGATTATTGTGAAGTATTATTTGGTGAAGGAAAAACTTTTAAAGCAGGTACAATAGGTACTATAGCTAGTAAAACTGCTTATGGTTATGTTTCAAGTTATTTTGAAGAAAGAGAAATACAAGTTAGAAAAAAGGAAATTGAAAGATTAACTCAAGGTTGTACAGGAGTAAAAAGAACTAGCGGACAACATCCAGGTGGAATTATGGTAGTTCCTAAAGACAAAGATATTTATGATTTTTGTCCAATACAATATCCGGCAAATGATAAAAGTTCTGGAGTATTAACTACTCATTTTGATTATCATTCAATTAGTGGTAGATTACTTAAATTAGATATTTTAGGACATGATGTTCCAACTATGATAAGACAACTAGAAGATATAACAGGTGTAAATGTTTTCGATATTTCTTTAGATGATTCTGAAACTATGGAAATATTTAGATCAACTAAACCTTTAAATATTTTAGATGATGACTATCCTATTTCTTTAGGTTCATTAGGTATACCAGAATTTGGTACTAGTTTTGTAAGACAGATGTTAAAAGATACTAAACCTAAGACTTTTTCTGATTTAGTTAGAATATCAGGATTATCTCATGGTACTGATGTATGGTTAAATAATGCTCAAGAATTAGTTAGAAATGGTGTTGTGCAAATACAAGACGTAATTTCTACAAGAGATGATATTATGAACTATTTAATATATAATGGTCTTCCATCTAAAGAAGCATTTACAATAATGGAAAAAGTAAGAAAAGGTAAAGGTTTAAATGATGAGCAATTAAAACTTATGAAAGAAAATGATATACCTCAATGGTATATTGATTCTTGTTTAAAGATTAAGTATATGTTTCCAAAGGCACATGCTGTAGCTTATGTTATGATGTCATTTAGGATTGCTTATTTTAAAGTTTTTCATCCACTTGCTTTTTATGCTACTTTTTTTGCTACAAAAGTAAATGATTTTGATGCTGAAATAGCATGTAAAGGAAAAGAAAAAGTTTTAGAAAAAATGAATGAATTAAATAACTTAGATAGAATGACTCAAAAGGAAAAAAATACTTATACAATTTTAGAAATTGTTTTAGAATATTATGCAAGAGGTTTAGAATTTAAAAATGTAGATGTTTATGAATCGCATTATAAAAAATTTCTTATTAAAGATGATAAAATTCTACCTCCTCTACAAGCTTTAGATGGAGTAGGAGAAAATGCTGCAAAATCAGTATATAATGAAAGAGAAAATGGAGAATTTATTTCTATTCAAGATTTAACTGATAGGACAAAATTAACAAAGACTAGTATAGAAGCATTAAAAAATCAAGGTAGTTTAGGAAATATGAGCGAATTAAATCAGATATCTATGTTTTAATTTGCCATTTTTTAAACTATATGCTATAATTATATTAGTGTATATAAGTCGTCAAAAGTGGGTGTTCCCACTTTTTTATATTTTTATAAAGTGTGAGGTGATAAAATGTCTAGAAGAGTTGTAGAAATTATAAAAGATCTTTCGAAGGATTATTTGATAAGTAATAATATAGAATTAGTAAAAATTGATTTTGTAAAAGAAGGTCCAAACCGTTTTTTACGTATATTAATTGATAAAGATAAAGGAATTTCTTTAAAAGAATGTGAAAAGTTTTCAAGATTTTTAAATAAAAAAATAGATGATAATATGATTAAAGAAAAATATTATCTTGAAGTAAGTTCTCCAGGAGTTGAAAGAGAGCTTTATAATGAAAAAGATTATAAAAAGTTTATTGGAGATGTAGTTGATATAAAACTATATCATACAATTGATGGAAGAAAAAAAGTAGTAGGTACTTTAAATGGATTTACTGATACTGTATTTAAGATTGGTCTAGACGATAAAGAAATTGAGCTGCCGCGTAATAAAGTAGCAAAGATAAATTTACATTTTGATTTTGATAAAGGAGGAAATAATGAATAAAGAAATTATAGCAATACTTGACCAACTTGAAAAAGAAAAAGGAATAAAAAGAGAATTATTAGTTGATGCTATTATTGCTGCTTTAGAAACTGCATATAAGAAAAATTATAATGCAACAAGTGATGAAGTTACAGTAGATTTTGATATAGAAACAGGAGATGTTAAAGTATATTCTCTTTATAATGTTGTTAAAGAGCCTATGCAAGTAAATGATTTAACACCAGAGGAAGCTAAAGAAAAATATGGAGAAGATTATAATCCCGGTGATACAGTTAGAGAAGAAGTAACACCAGAAAACTTTGGAAGAATTGCAGCACAAAATGCTCGACAAGTAATTATTCAAAGAATAAAAGAAGAAGAAAGAGAAGTTCAGTTTAACAATTACAGTAATAAAGAATCGGAATTAGTAACAGGTAAGATTCAAAGAGAGTCAAATGGAGTATATTTTATAAACTTAGATAATATTGAAGGGGTTTTACTTCCTAATGATCAAATGCATGGTGAAAAGTATTATCCTGATAAAAGGTTAAAAACTGTAGTGAAAAGTGTAAAACAAACTACTAAAGGTCCACAAGTTCTTTTATCTAGAACAGATGAAACTTTAGTAAAAAGGTTATTTGAACTAGAAGTTCCTGAAATTTATGACGGTATTGTAGAAATACGTTCAATTTCAAGAGAAGCAGGTTCAAGAACTAAAATAGCTGTATTTACTTTAGATGATACAGTTGATTCTGTAGGAGCTTGTGTTGGGAAAGATGGTGTTAGAGTTAATGCTATCGTTAATGAATTAAATGGTGAAAAGATTGATATTATTAAATGGAATAAAGATCCAAAAGTATATATTTCAAATGCATTATCACCAGCAGATGTTTTAAGAGTAGATATTGTAGATGAAGATGAGAAAAAGGCAAGAGTAATTGTTCCTGATGATCAATTATCACTTGCAATTGGAAAAGCTGGACAAAATGCTAGATTATCTGCAAAATTGACTGGTTGGAAAATTGATATTAAATCAAAAGAACAAGACGAAAATAAAGATAATCAAAATGAGGAAAATTAAGATGAAAAGTTAAATATAATTGAATAACGGAGGTGCGGTAATGTCAAATAAAATTAGAGTTTATGAATTGGCAAAAGAATTAGAACTAGAAAGTCACGATTTAATTGAAATATTACAAGATTTAGATATAAATGTAACTAGTCATATGTGTTCTATTACTGAACAAGAGGCTGAGACAGTTATGGAAATATTACTTGGTGATGATGAACAAGACGAACAAAAAGAGGAAAGTAAAGAAGCTATAGTTGTTAAAGCTAATATGACTTTAGGTGATTTTGCTGAAATTTTAGATATACAGCCAAATACATTGATTATGGAATTAATGAATGAAGGTATTATGGCAACAATAAATCAAAATATCGATTTTGATACTATGAAAATTTTAGCTGATAAACATGGAGTAAATATTAAGAAGAAAAAGAAAAAAGAAAATGATTTATATGAATTAGAAAATTTTGAAGATGATCCTGAAGATTTAGAACCAAGACCACCTATAGTAACAGTAATGGGACATGTAGACCACGGTAAAACTTCACTTTTAGATGCTATTAGAGAAACAGATGTAACTAAAGGAGAAGCAGGTGGAATTACTCAACATATTGGTGCTTCAGAAATTAAAATTGAAGATGGAAGAATGGTGTTTTTAGATACACCAGGACATGAGTCATTTACTACTCTTAGAGCTAGAGGAGCACAGATTACAGATATTGCGATTTTAGTAGTAGCTGCAGATGATGGAGTTATGCCTCAAACAATTGAAGCAATTGACCATGCTAAGGCTGCAGGAGTACCTATAATTGTAGCAATTAATAAAATGGATGTTCCAGGAGCTAATCCTCAAAAGGTAATGCAAGAATTATCTGAACACGGAGTATTAGTTGAAGATTGGGGTGGAGATGTTATTGCTTGTAAAGTATCTGCTTTGAAAAATGAAGGTATTAAAGAGTTGTTAGAAATGGTTTTATTAACAGCTGAAATGGAAGAACTTCAAGCTAATCCTAATAGACCAGGTATTGGAACAATTATAGAAGCAAATTTAGAAAAAGGTAGAGGGGCAGTTGCAAGTGTATTAGTAGATAAAGGAACTATGAGAGTAGGAGATCATGTTACAGTTGGAAAAGCTTGTGGACGTATACGTGCAATGTATGACCATCACGGTAAAAAAATCAAAAAAGCTTTACCAGCAACACCTGTTAAAATAACTGGTTTATCAGAAGTACCAAATGCTGGTGAAAGAATTTATGTTACTGAAAGTGATCAAAGAGCTAAAGAATTAGCAGAAAGTAATAGAATAAAATTAAGACAAGAAAAACTACAAAAAAGTAAACATGTTTCTTTAAACGATTTATTTGATAAAATACAAGAAGGTGAATTAAAGAAATTAAATATCATTATTAAAGCTGATGCTCATGGTTCAGTAGAAGCATTAAAAGGTTCACTTTTAAATATTGATTCAGATGAGATAAAGATAAATATTATACATGCAAATATTGGTTCGATTTCAGAAGCAGATGTTTCATTAGCAGCAGCTTCTAATGCAATTATATTAGGTTTTAATGTTAGACCTTCTGCAAATGTAATGAAATTAGCAAATGCGGAAAATGTAGAGCTTAGAACTTATAGAATTATATATAATGCAATAGAAGATATTAGAAATGCTATGATTGGTATGTTAGAACCGGATTTTGTCGAAGTAGTATTAGGTAAGGTAGAAGTACGTGATTTATTTAAAGCATCTGGAATAGGAACTATCGCTGGTTGTTATGTTAAAGATGGTAAAATAAGAAGAAATTCAAAAGTAAGACTACTTAGAAATGATATTGTTGTTTATGAAGGTGAATTATCATCATTAAAACGATTTGAAAATGATGCTAAAGAAGTTGCAAAAGGTTATGAATGTGGAATTACTTTAGAAAATTTTGATGATATTAAAGTAGGAGATATTATAGAACCTTATTATATGAAGGAAGTTAAGAAAAGCGAATTATAAAAAGTAGGGATATATATGAATAAAAGAAGACTTAAAAAAATATCTAATCAAATCAAACAAATTGTTAGTGATTTGATTATGCAAGAAAAGATAAAAGATTATAGAGTAGATACTCTTGTATCGATAACTGATGTTGAAACAACAGATGACTTAAGATATTGTTATATTTATGTTAGTCATTTAAAAGATGATATGGAAAAAGCAGCAGAAACTTTAGCTGGTCTTAAATCAGCTAAAGGCTTTGTAAGAAGAGAAATAGGTAAGGTTGTTAGTTTACAGTATACTCCTGAACCTGTTTTTAGATTAGATAATTCGATTAAAAAGGGTATGAAAATCGAAGAAATTTTACAAGGATTAAAAAATGAAAAAGAAGATAATTAAAAAAATTAATGAAAATACCAATTTTATTATTTTACCTCATAAAAGTCCAGATGGTGACTGTATAGGTTCAGCTATTGCTTTAAATGAAGCTTTAAATTTATTAAATAAAAGTAGCTTTATTATTTTAGAAGATGAGATTCCTTCTAATTTAACATTTTTAGATATTAAGACTTATACTATAAAAGAATTTGAAAAATTAAATATAAATACAAATGTTATTATAACATTAGATTCATCTGATAAGTTTAGATTTGATAAGAGAGTAAAATATTTAAAAGATAATTTCATTATTAATATTGATCATCATAAAACAAATACAAATTATGGTGATCTTAATTATATTAAACAATTTTCTTCAGTAGGAGAAATATTATATGATTTATTTTTAGATATGGATATAGATTTTAATAAAAAAATTTCTAATTCATTATATACATCAATTTCTTCAGATACTGGTTCTTTTAAATATTCTAATACTTCTAGTAAGACTTTATTAATTGCTTCTAAATTAAGAGATAAAGTAGATTTTGATTTAATAAATACTGAACTTTATCAAAATCAAAAATATGAAAAAGTTATTTTGAGAAATAAGATATTTGAAACTATAAAAATATATAAAGAAAAAATTGGTATTGTTTATTTGACTCAAGCTATGAGAAATGATTTGAATATTAAAGAGTTTAATACTGATGGGATAGTTGAACAAGTTAGAAATATTGAAGGAGTTTCTGTTGCTATTTTCATTAAGGAAAAAGAAAAAGATTTATTGAAAGTAAGCTTAAGATCTAAATATGATATAGATGTTGCTAAAATTGCATTTGAATTTAATGGTGGAGGTCATAAAAAAGCAGCTGGTTTTGAAAGTGATTTAAATATCGATGAAATTATAGATAAATTAGTAGACATAATCTAGCAGGTGATTTATGGAAATTTTAGAAGAAATACCTAATTTGAAAGAAAATACTGCTGTATCTTTAGGTTTTTTTGATGGTCTACATATTGGTCATAAAAAACTTATTCAAACTTTAGTTAATGATGCAAAACAAAAAGGATTGAAGTCCTTAGTATATACTTTTAAAAAACATCCTAAAACAATAGTGGATAATAAATCTAAACCTATAACTATTTATTCTTTAAATGATAAAAAGAAATTTATAAAAAAGTTAGGTGTGGATATTTTATGTTTATTAGATTTTGATGATTTACAAAAAAATATTATGCCTAAAGATTTTATCAAAAAAATATTAATAGAATCTTTAAATATGAAACATTTAGTTGTAGGATATGATTTTAGGTTTGGTAAAAACGCATTAGGAAGTACTGATTTATTAATTGAATACTCAGAAAAATATAATTATACTTATGATATTATTCAACCAATAAAAAAAGATTTTGTTAGAGTTAGTTCAACACTTATAAGGAAACTATTAAAAAATGGTAAAATTAAAGATGCTAATTATTATTTAGGAAGAAAATATATCATTGAAGGACAAGTAGTTGATGGTAAAAAAATGGGTAGAAAATTAGGTTATCCAACTGCCAATTTAAGACTAGATAAAGATTTTCCTATTATTAAACCAGGTGTTTATATAACTAAAACTTATGTAGATGGAAATGAATATAAAAGTGTTACTAATGTTGGATTTAATCCAACTTTTGAACAAAGATCTTTTAGTGTAGAAACATATATTTTAGATTTTCATCAAGATATATATGGAAAAATTATTAAAGTTGAGTTTCATAAAAAAATTAGAGATGAAATTAAATTTAATGATGTAAATAATTTAAAAGAATATATTAAGTGGGATGTATATTCTACAAAAAAATATTTTAATTTAATAGATTAAAAACTTTCTACTATTAAAATTTAGTAGAAAGTTTTTTTTATTTAAAGAATATGCATTTTTTCTTCAGATAGGATTTCTTTAGATTTATTTAAGTTTTTATATATTTTTTCTGATAATTTTTGAGTATTTTTAAATTCATCTTTAGCTTTAGAAATATTACCTTTTTTTATAGCCTCGATAATTTCTTTAGCACTTTCATGTAAATCTAAATGAGGTTTTTGGATATTTTTCCAATACTTTTTAACTTCTTTATTTGTCATTTCAATAGCATTATAGAAATGTCCAAATGCACATTTATTGCCATTTTTTTGTATAGGTAAAACTTCTTTATTTTTAATCATATTTTCTAGCTTATCCATCCATTTTTGATGAGCATCAATTGCTAAATCAATATTTTTTAAGATATTTTCATTTGTTAAACCTGTTATTGAGCCACTTGTTGTTTTTATTAATTCATTAATAATTGTAGATATATTTTCATCTAAATTACTAATATTTGAAGCATATTCTTTTGTTTTAATAGAATCATTTAAAACTTTTTCTACCATTATATTCATTTCTTCTGAATCTTTAGCAGTTTCTTCCATAGCTTTAGTTATTTCATCAGACGATTCTTTAATTTCATCAGTCATTTTAGAAACATTTCCTAGTTCTTTAACTGTATTTTCTAAACTGTTTACATTTTCATTAATAGATTCAGTTACAACATCTAATTTTTCAGACATTTTATTAGTACTTTCTAAAGTATCTTCCATATGTTCTTTTCCTTCATTTGAAGAAGTCTTAATTTTATCCATAAATGTCTTCATATTTTCTAATTGATCAGTAGTATCTTCAGATAAATCTCCAATTTCTTGAGCAACAATTGAAAAACCTCTTCCGTGTTCTCCAGCTCTAGCAGCTTCAATTGAAGCATTTAAAGCTAATAAATTAGTTTGTTTAGCAATATCTTGTATACCATTTACAATTTTATCAATATGACCTGCTAACTCTACTAGGTTAGACACCTTGCTAGACATCTTATTTGCATTATTTAAAACTTCATTTTTTAAATCTTGAATATTATCTAATTCTTCAATACTGTCTTTATTAATATCTATTAAATTATTTGATTTATCATAAATATCATTTAGAGTATTTTGTTGAGTACTAATATTTTCATTAACTCTATTCATACTAGCAGTAGTTTGTTCAACAATAGCTAAATTTGATTCACTAGTATCATTCATTTGTTCTGCAAAGTTTTCCATTTTATCTGCAATATGAGATATTTTAACATCAAATGCACTTAAATCACTTGAATTTTTTAAAAGTTTTTCTAAAGAATCGTGTAAAACTTCTTCATTTTTTATTATTTTTTCAAATTGATTTAATATATTTTTATGAACATCATAATTAATTTTTGGTTTTTTAACATCTTTTCCATCTAGTTTTTCATTTACATAATGAAGGATTTTCTTAACTTCATTACAATCTTTTTTCTTTTTAAAAAACATATAGCTCCTTTCAACTATTATTTAAATCATCACAAATATTTAATTATCTTAAATATTATATTATCATAAATAATAAGTTTTTTACAGTTAAAAGAATGTTATATTTTATTGCCAAATGAATACATGTTTGTTACAATAATAGTGAGGTGAAATATGAACAAATTTAAATTGATTTCAGATTATACGCCAAAAGGTGACCAACCTAAGGCTATTGAAAAATTGGAAAAAAGAATAAATAACGGTAAAAAACATTCAACACTATTAGGAGTTACAGGTTCTGGAAAGACTTATACAGTAGCAAATTTGATTGAAAGAGTTCAAAAACCTACATTAGTTATAGCACACAATAAAACATTAGCAGCACAATTATATAATGAATTTAAAGAATATTTTCCTGAAAATGCAGTTGAATACTTTGTAAGTTATTATGATTATTATCAACCAGAAGCTTATGTTGCATCCACTGATTCTTTTATTGAAAAAGATTCTTCTATTAATGAAGAAATTGATCGGTTAAGACATTCAGCAACATCAGCATTATTTGAAAGACAAGATGTAATAATAGTAGCTTCAGTTTCTTGTATATATGGACTTGGAGATCCTATTGATTATGAAAATTTAGTTTTATCTTTACGAGAAGGTATGGTAAAAAGTAGAGAAGAAATTATTGAAAAACTAGTAGATATACAATATGATAGAAACGATTTTGATTTTCAAAGAGGAACATTTAGAGTTAGAGGAGATGTTATAGAAATATTTCCAGCACAAAAAGAAGATAATTCTATAAGAGTAGAATTATTTGGTGACGAAATAGATAAAATTGTAGAATTAGATGCACTAACTGGGGAAGTTATTGGAAGAAGAAAACATATATCTATATTTCCTACGTCTCATTATGTAACAAGTCAAGAAAAAATAGATAGAGCAATTGAGGAAATTCAAAAAGAATTAAGAGAAAGAATAAAATATTTTAAAGATAATAATAAATTTATAGAAGCACAAAGAATAGAGCAAAGAACAAATTACGATTTAGAAATGTTAGAAGAAGTTGGTTTTTGTCAAGGAATTGAAAATTATTCAAGAGTTTTATCAGGTAGAGAGCCAGGAAGTAGAGCATATACTTTAATTGATTATTTTCCAGATGACTTTTTAATGGTTATAGATGAATCTCATGCAACTATACCTCAAATAGGAGGAATGTATGCAGGTGATAGATCTAGGAAACAAAATTTAATAGAATATGGTTTTAGATTACCTTCGGCTTTAGATAATAGACCTTTAAATTTTGAGGAATTTGAAAGTTTAGTTAATCAAGCTGTTTATGTATCAGCAACACCAGGTGATTATGAAAAAGAACATAGTGATGAAATAATTGAACAAATTATTCGACCTACAGGATTACTTGATCCTAAGATAGAAGTTAAACCAATTATGGGACAAGTAGATGATTTATATAGTGAAATTTTAAAAAGAATTGAAAAAAATGAAAGAGTTTTAATTACAACATTAACTAAAAAAATGGCAGAAGATTTGACTGAACACTTTTTAACGATGGATTTAAAAGCTAAATATTTGCACTCGGATATTGATACATTAGAAAGAGTAGAGATAATTAGATCTTTGCGTCTAGGAGATTTTGATGTACTTATAGGTATAAATCTATTAAGAGAAGGTCTTGATATTCCTGAAGTTTCTTTAGTAGCTATTTTAGATGCAGATAAACAAGGATTTTTAAGATCTAAACGTTCTTTAGTACAGACTATGGGACGTGCAGCTAGAAATTCAAATGGTAAAGTTATTTTGTATGCAGATAAAATAACTCCTGCTATGGATTATGCTATTAGTGAAACGAATAGAAGAAGAAAAATTCAGAAAGAATTTAATGATAAACACAATATTAAACCAGAATCGATTAAGAAAAATATTAAAGATGTTATGCGTATTTCACAACAAGTTGATGAAAATGATAAATATGAAGTAGATTTATCTAAAGAAGAAGCAAAAGATTATATTTCTCTTTTAAAAAGTAAAATGTATGCTGCAAGTGAAAATTTAGAATTTGAAAAGGCAGCTAAATTAAGAGATAAAATTAATGAATTAAGGAGTAAAGATGAGTAAAAAGTATATAAAAGTTAAAGGAGCAACTGAACATAATTTAAAAGAAATAGATGTAAATATTCCTAGAGACCAGTTTTCAGTAATCACTGGATTAAGTGGATCTGGAAAATCATCTTTGGCATTTGATACAATTTATGCTGAAGGTCAAAGAAGATATGTTGAAAGTCTATCTTCTTATGCAAGACAATTTTTAGGTCAAATGGAAAAACCACATGTAGAATCTATTGAAGGTTTATCACCAGCAATTTCTATAGATCAAAAAACAACATCAAATAACCCAAGGTCGACTGTTGGAACTGTAACAGAATTGTATGATTATTTAAGATTGTTGTTTGCTAGAGTTGGAGTGCCTCATTGTCCAGTTTGTGGTGAAGAGATTTCTTCACAATCTGTAGATGAAATAGTCGATCAAGTTTTAGAATTAGAAAAACGAACTAAAATACAAATTATATCACCGGTAATAGTTGGAAGAAAAGGTAAGCATAAAAATGAGTTAAATCTTTTAAGAAAAGAAGGTTATGTAAGAGTTCGTATAGATGGTGATATATATGATTTAAGTGAAGAAATTGATTTAGATAAAAATATAAATCACAATATTGAAGTTGTTATAGATAGATTAATTATTAAAGATGGAATTAGAAATAGATTAGCTGACTCTATAGAAAAAGCACTAGATTTATCTAATGGAAGTTTAATAGTAAATATATTAAATGAAAAAGATATTAAGTTTAATGCTAATTTTGCTTGTCCAATTCATGGTAAAGGAATTAGTGAAATGGAACCTAGAATGTTTTCATTTAATAGTCCTTATGGTTCTTGTGATGAGTGTTCAGGTTTAGGTCATAAATTAAAAGTAGATCCTGATTTAATAGTACCAAATAAAGAATTATCTGTTAATGAAGGTGCAATAGTACCGTATAAAAATAGTGCATCAGATACTTATTATAGAGTTATTATAAGGACTATTTTACAAAAAAATGGTTATGATGAAGATACACCATTTAAAGATATTGATAAAGATACTCAAAATCAAATTTTTTACGGTACAAATAAAAAAATATCTTTTAAATTTAATAGTCATTATAAAAAAGGTATTGACGATAAAAATATGAAATTTGAAGGTATAGTCAACAATTTTGAAAGAAGATTTAAAGAAACCAAATCTGAGTATTCGAGAAAAAAAATTAAAAAGTTTATGGCTATGAACACATGTAAAGTGTGTAATGGTAATAGATTAAAAAAGGAAGTGTTAGCAGTAACTTTTAAAGGTTTAAATATTTCACAAGTTACAAATATGTCAATAAAAGATGCTTATGATTTTTTCTTAAAAGTTGAATTAAAGAAACATAACTTAAAAATTGGAAAAGAAATTTTAAAAGAAATTAGAGAAAGACTTAGATTTTTAAAAAATGTTGGATTAGAATATTTAAATTTATCTAGATCAGCAGGAACTTTATCTGGTGGAGAAGCTCAAAGAATTCGATTAGCTACTCAAATTGGATCTGGTTTGGTAGGAGTATTATATATACTAGATGAGCCAAGTATAGGATTACATCAAAAAGATAATAGGATGCTTTTAAATGCACTTAGAGAATTAACTGATGTTGGTAATACTTTAATAGTAGTAGAACACGATGAGGAAACTATTTTAGAAGCAGATTATGTTATTGATATGGGCCCGAAAGCTGGAGTTAATGGTGGTAAAGTTGTTGCTCAAGGTTGTCCAGATGAAATAATGAATAATGAAAAATCTATAACTGGGAAATATTTATCAAATAAATTAGAAGTAGAAATTCCAGAAAAAAGAAGAAAGTTTGAAGATTTTATTCATCTTAAAGGTGCTAAACAAAATAATTTAAAGGCAATTGATGTAAAGTTTCCTATTGGAATTTTCACATGTGTAACTGGAGTTTCTGGTTCAGGTAAATCTTCTTTAGTTAATCAAACACTTTATAAAATTTTAGCTAGAGAAATTTCAAGAGCTACAAAAAAACCTGGAGAATATAAAGATATAAAAGGTTTAGATAATATTGATAAAGTTATTGAGATTGATCAATCACCTATTGGAAGGACACCTAGATCAAATCCTGCTACTTATACAAAAGTTTTTGGTGGTATAAGAGATACATTAGCAAAAACACCTGAAGCTAAAAAAAGAGGATATAAAAAAGGGAGATTTTCTTTTAATGTAAAAAATGGTAGATGCGAGTCTTGTAAAGGAAAAGGTGTTTTAAAAATAGAGATGCATTTTTTAGCAGATGTTTATGTTCCTTGTGATGTTTGTGGAGGAAAAAGATATAATAAAGAGACTCTTCAAGTTAAATATAAAGGGAAAAATATTGCAGACATCTTAGATATGACAGTTGAAGAAGCATTAGAGTTTTTCAAAAATATACCTAAAATCAAAAGGAAATTACAGACTTTATTAGATGTAGGTTTAGGTTATATTAAGTTAGGTCAACCTTCAACTCAATTATCAGGTGGAGAAGCTCAACGTATTAAATTAGCTAGAGAGTTATCTAAAAGATCAACAGGAGATACATTCTATATTTTAGATGAACCTACAACAGGACTTCATATGGCTGATGTTCATTTACTTATTGAAGTCTTAAATAAATTAGTAAAAGAGGGCAATTCTGTTTTAGTAATTGAACATAATTTAGATGTGATTAAATCTGCTGATCATATAATTGATCTTGGACCTGATGGTGGAGTTAATGGTGGTGAAGTTATTGCAACAGGTACACCTGAAGAAATTGCACAAGTTGAAAGTTCTTATACAGGTAAGTATTTAAAAAAGAATTTATAATAAATAAATAAAAAATAGCCAATTTAAATTGGCTATTTTAATTACCTTTTCTATAATTAATTTTTTTATCAATTAAATAATTAGTAATTTGTTTTTTTAAATTTTCTGGTAAATACATTTTTAAAGTATCATTTTCTGTTAAAAAAAGAGTTAAAGTATTATTTTTTTGTTTAAAATATTTAAACTCTCCATAATGATATACTCCAGAATTGGAATTTAAAGTATTACCTATAGGTAAATTTATTCTTAAATCTATTCCAAAGATTAAAATTTTATCTTTATAAAAATAAAATTTTGTTTTATTAAAACTAATATATAATAATAATTCACTTGCTAATACAGATAAAATAATAACTGCAATATTAAAATTAGTTAGTTTATTAAAATTAAAATTCTTACCAATAATTGGAAAAATTAAAACTAAAAATATAAGTAAGTAATATATTATTCTTTGATAAAGTTTTGATTCAGCTAATTTTAAATCGAAAAGATAATTATGTTTATCAAAGTGTTTTTTATAATATAAATATCTTAAAAAACATTGGATTAATGGAAAAACTATTATTATTGAGCAAACTAATAAAATAAAAAATAAATTTCCATTTTCAATTCCAGGTATATTCGGTACAATAAAAGAAAATATACTAACAATTAACATAAAAGGTATTACAAAATTTATTGCTTTAAATGAATTTTTCATTTGACCACTCCTTATTATGTATTTTAACAAAAAAAAATTCAAATATATAGTATAATTTGAAAAAATTTGATATGATAAAATAGAAAGGCTTTTTTATGTTTAATATAAAAAAACAATTAGAAAAATTACCTCAAAAACCTGGGGTATATTTGATGAAAGATAAAAATAATAATATAATATATGTAGGAAAATCTAAGAATTTATCTAAAAGAGTTAGATCTTATTTTACTTCATTTAATTCTAAAAGAAGTAAAGTACAGACTTTAGTTAAAAACATTTATGAATTTGAATATTTTATTACTGATACTGAAAAAGAAGCATTGATTTTAGAATCTAATTTAATAAAAAAACATAACCCTAGATTTAATATTTTACTTAGAGATGATAAACAATATCCTTATATTAAGATTACAATTAATGAAAAATATCCTAGATTATTTATGACAAGAGAATTTAGGAAAGATGGATCAAAATATTTTGGTCCATATACTAATGTAAATGCAGTAAAGACTACAATAGATGCAATACATGATATTTTAAAATTACGAAAATGTAATTTAAATTTAAATAGAAAAAATTTAAAGGTATGTTTAAATTATCATATCGATAAATGTTTAGGACCTTGTCAATTTGATATAGATGTTAAAAAATATAATGCTTTAGTTAAAAAAGCTATTGATATTTTAAATGGCAACCAACAGTATTTAATTAATAAATTAAAATTCCAAATGAAAAAATCTGCTAAAGATTTAAATTTTGAAGTAGCGGCAGAATATCGAGACAGGCTAGAGTCTATAAAAAAACTTAAAGAAAAGCAAAAAATTAATTCTGTAAAAGGAGATATTTACGATGTAATTTCTTATTATAAAGGTGATTTAAAAATATGTATTATGGTATTTTTTATTAGAGGTGGAAAATTAATAGGAAGAGATAAATTCACCTTTGATTTAGAAAAAGAAAATATTATTAATTCGTTTGTTACTCAATTTTATACAGGTGCAAAATTAATTCCTAAAAAGATTTATATTAAAGATAAAATTGAAAATCAAAGTTTAATTGTAGATTGGTTAACAGAATTAAAAGGTAAAAAAGTTGATATTAAAGTTCCTAAAATAGGCGAAAAGAAAAAACAAATTGACTTAGTTACAAAAAATTCAAAAGAATTTTTAACTAAATTTGAAGAAAAAATAAATTTTGAAAAGAAATTTGTTAATAGTTCTAAAAATGAGCTTAAAAATATTTTAAAAGTTAAATCAGTAGAAAGAATAGAAGCTTATGATATTTCAAATATTTATGGAGTTTATTCAGTAGGTTCTATGGTTGTATATGAAAATGGAAAGAAAAAACCTAATGGTTATAGAAGGTTTAAAATAAAAACTGTTGAAGGTGCTGATGATTATTTATCAATGCAAGAAATACTTTTTAGAAGATTTAATAGAGGTTTAGATGAATTAGAAAAGATAAAAGAAAAGTCTAAGTTAAAAGAAAATTTTAAATTTAATATTTTTCCTGATATTTTATTTATTGATGGAGGAAAAGGACATGTAAATGCTACAAAAAAAGTCTTAAAAGCTTTAGAAATTGATATCCCTGTTTGTGGGATGGTTAAAGATGATTATCATAAAACTGAAGCACTTTTTTATAATGGCAAAAAAATATATTTAAAAAAATATAAATATGCTTTTAAATTAGTTTCTCAAATTCAAGAAGAAGTACATAGATTTGCTATTAACTATCATAAATCTGTTAGAAAAAAGCATATGACAAAATCAATATTAGATGAAATTTCTGGGATTGGTAAAAAGAGAAAAATAAAATTAATGAAACATTTTAAAAAGATAGAAAATATTAAAAATGCATCAATAGAGCAATTAATAGAAGTTAATGGAATAAGCAAAAACATAGCTAATAAAATTTTTAAATTTTTCAATGAATAGGAGGATAAATGAAGACAGTTGACATTAAACAGTACATAAAAAATTGTAATTTAAAAGTAATTAATGAATCGAGTAAAGAGATCAAGCTTTCTTCTAGTGAAGTTAATAGAATAGGCTTGCAGTTAGTCAAATACTATGAACATTTTGTTTCAAAAAGAGTTCAAGTAATAGGTAATAGCGAATGGTCTTATTTAAATGGTGTAAGTTCTAAAACAAGAAAAGATATTGCTAAAAAATTAATGGATTATAATATTCCATGTCTTGTTTTTACTAGAGAATTAGAAATTTTTGATGAATTTTTAGAAGTGGCTAAGAAAAAAGATGTATATATATTATCTAGTAAATATGCTACAACAAAGTTTACTTCTAAGACTTTAGATTTTTTAGATAAAAAACTTGCTAAAACTGTAACAGTCCACGGGGTTTTAGTTGATGTATATGGTATAGGGATATTAATATTTGGTGAAAGTGGAATTGGTAAATCTGAAACAGCTCTAGAACTTATTAAAAGAGGACATAGATTTATAGCAGATGATGCTATAATGATTAGACAAAAAGGTGAAAAAAATTTAAGTGGAGAAGCTCCGGAGATTATAAAGAATCTTTTAGAAATTAGAGGTATTGGTATTATTGATATTTCTAAATTATATGGAATTGGTTCTGTTAGAGAAGAAAAACAAATTGATTTAGTAATAAAATTTGAAAAATGGGATAAAGTTAAAAGTTATGATAGGCTAGGATTAGATGATCAATATACTGATATTTTAGATAGAAAGGTATCAAAATTAGAAATACCTGTAAAACCAGGTAGAAATTTAGCTATGATAATCGAAGCAGCAGCAATTAATCATAGACAAAAAGAAATGGGGTATAATGCAGCTGTAGATTTAGAAAGTAGAATGATGAATCAGTAATATTTATGGAGGATGAAATGATTGAAGAAATATCAAAAAAAATTAGAAAATTCAGAAAAGAGAAAGATTTAACTTTGAAAGATTTAAGTGAAAAAACTGATTTATCAATTAGCTTTTTATCTCAAGTTGAAAGAGGTAATTCTACACTAGCAATTACTTCTTTAAAAAAAATAGCTACAGCTTTAGATATACCAATAACTTATTTTTTTAAAACAAATGAAAATAATAAATATTTAGTTAAAAAAAATGAGCATAAAGAATTTAAAATGGATGGGTGTAATTCATTACTTACTCGTATAAGTGGAGCATTTTCAAATAGAGAGTTAGAATCTATGTTAGTTGTAATCCCACCTAAAAAAGATCATGGTCATGCATTTAAACACTTAGGCGAAGAATTTGTATATGTATTAGAAGGTAAGTTAATTGTTTTTTTAGATGATAAAAAATTTGTACTTGAAAAAGGAGATTCTATCCATTATCCATCTACTAAAAAACATTTATGGAAAAATGAATCTGAAAAAGATACAAAGTTATTATCTATTATTACTCCAAATATATTCGATTAAAAATATTGAAAAATATATTTTAAAATGATATTCTTTAATTAGCTCAAAGGTGTATAACAGGGAAATCGTAAAATGATGCAGCGCCCGCTACTGTAGTGTATGTAAATGCTTTTAAAACCACTGTTTTATATGGGAAGGTAAAAGCTTAATACTAGCCAGGAGACCTACCTTTGAGTTGGTAAACTATTTCGGGATTGAAATAGCTATCCAAAGTTTATTCTTTGGGTTCTATAATATTAATCCTTAGATTAAAATTTAGAATATGTTTGGAGGAAGAATGAAAAAAGGATTATTAATTGTTGGTCATGGAAGTAGATCAAAAGAAGCTCAAGAAGTTTTTAATTATATTGTAAATAAGGTTAAAGAAAAAAGTAAAGAAAAATTTTTTCAAATAGATGGCGCTCATATGGAATTGTGCAAGCCTTCTATTGAAACAAAAGTTGAAAAATTTGTTAATGAAGGTATAAAAAAAGTATATATGGTTCCATACTTTTTATATAAAGGTATTCATATTAAAGAAGACATACCAGAACTAATAGAAAAACTTCAAAAAAAATATCCATCAGTTGAATTTAAATTTGGTGAGCCGATAGGTAAAGAAGATAAATTAGCTGATATTTTAATTAAAAGAGTACAAGATATATTATAATATATAATTTAAATACATTCCTAATCAATTAATTGGTTAGGAATTTTTTAATTAAATATTATATTTTTGTAATAAATTGAAGTATTAATAAAATAATTATTGCTATAGTAAAAAAACTATGTTAAGATGTATAATGGAAAATGATAGTGAAAAATATATCAATTTTATTTACTATCTAAATATATATTAAATAGGAGGGGTTTATGAGCGAGTTAGCTAAGAAGACGAAAAAGCCTTTTGGCTTTTATGTATGTTGTATAAGTTATATGTTTGAAAGAATGGCATATTACTCAGCAAAGTATTTAGTTTTTGTATTTATTACAGCAACAGTTATGACAGGAGGATTAGGTTTAACTAAAGTACAAGCAGCATTAGTTCAATCTAATTTAGTTGCATTTACTTATTTAGCTCCAGTAATTGGTGGTTATATAAGTGATAGATGGATAGGTGCTCGTTATTGTGTACCAACAGGAGTTGCCTTAATGGGGATAGGTTACTGGGTAGGATCTAGTGCTCAAGGATTAGTAGGCATGAATACAATGGTTGCTTTAATTGCAGTAGGTACTGGATTATTTAAAGGTAATTTAGCAGCAATGAGTGGTGCATTATTTGCAGATCAAGAAGAATTAGATGCAGCATTTTCTACTCAATATTCATTTATTAATATTGGTGCATTTATTGGAACAACTTTAGTTGGTATTTTAGTAACAAAAACATTTGCAGCAAATGGAGTTCAAGGATTTAGACAAGCTTTTAAAGTTTGTGCAGCGATTTGTGCACTTGACTTTGCATGGATTGTATTTGGAATGCGATTTTTAGGTGATGTTGGTAAAAAGCCTTTTAAAGCTGGTAAAAATTTAGAGGAACAAGAAGAAGCTAAAGAAGCAAAACCACTTACTAAATCAGAAAAGAAAAGAACAGCAGCAATTATTATAGTATCATTATTTTCAATAGTTTTCTGGGTGTTTTGGTATTTAACTTATTTAGCAGCTTATGATTACGGTGGAACTTTTATAAATATGTCTGTAAATAATTTCCAAATTCCACTTTCATGGTTTGATTCATTAAATTCAATGTCATGTATTATTTTAGGACCTTTACTTGGTATTTTATGGGCTAAATTAGCAAAACGTCCTCAAGGAGATATGAGTTTATTTAAAAAGCTAGCATTTGGATTAGTATTTTTAGGTATAGCTTTCTTAATGTTAGTATTTGCAGAATTTACTAGAGGAGTAGGAGCACCTGAAACTGCTAAAGCAAGTTTAGGTTGGTTAATTGCATTTGGTGTATTATTAACTATTGGAGAAATGTTTTTCTCACCTTTAGGGAGTTCATTTGTAACTAAATATGCACCTAATAAAATATTTTCAGTATTAATGGGAATTTGGTTCTTTGCTACATTCTTTGCAGGTAAATCATATGGATATATATATGCAATAACATCTAAATTTTCACCAATAGTTTCTTATAGTGTTATTCCAGCAGTTTTATTTGTATGTGCTGTGTTGTTATTTATTTTCGAAAAGAAATTGAAAGCACTTCTTGATGAAGATGAAGATAATATTCAAGGAACTAGCTCAGAAGTTATAGAAGAAAAAGCTCTTTAAAAAATTTATAAAAGAAACTAAATAAGATTATTTGGTTTCTTTTAATTTTAAATAAAATTATAAATATAATAAAAACACTTAAAGTAAGATTTTGTCTTTCAATAATTTGTTTTAAATTTAAATATCATCTTAAAACTTTAGAGTTTTATAAATTCATAAAAAAGATCTATTAATTTAAGCAAAATAAGAAAGAAAATTTTTTTACTAACGTTAAATTAAGTAAAGATATAAAATCAACATTTTAAATTTCTTTGTTACGACTTATATATAATAAAACTTTCTTTAATTTTTTTCTAAAGTTAAAAAATAGTAATTAAATATATAATAATATAATAAGCTTTTATAGAAAAAATTTAAAACAAATTTTATAATAATCAATAAATAATTTAATATTAACTAGCACTTTAATTATACAAGGGGGAATTATTATGTCGAACAAAGTCAAATTTTGGTTTTTTTCAATATTTGGTTTTGCATTTTTCTTAATGCCATTTTCATTTTTAGGAAATGAAAGTATTGCAATATCACATATTGTATATATAGTAACTAATTATATGTTTGAACCATTTATTTTTTTCACACAAGCTGTTGCAGTAACTGTAATTATTGGAACTGTTTTGTTTTTATTTTATACATCTGATAATGATTATTTAAATAATGTATTTAAAACTACACCATTAAATATTTTTCTTAGAATAATAGGATCATTTATGTATATAATGGTTATTAATAATTGGTTTTCAAATACTCAAATAGGTTCAATGATAACTGATCCTAATACTGGTGGTGTTATGGCTGGTAGTGGTGGATTGTTAACAGTTATATATATTACATTTTTTGTAGGTTTGTTAGCTTTACCATTTTTAACACATTTTGGAGCTGTTGAATTTCTTGGTATAATTTTAGGTCCAGTTGTTCAGAAATTATTTAAAGTTCCTGGATATTCAGCTGTTGATGCAATTGCATCATTTGTAGGCGATGGAACTATCGGTATAGTAGTAACAGATAAGCAATATCAAAGAGGATATTATAATAGAAGAGAAGCTTATATTATTGCAACTAGCTTTTCAATTGTAGGTATTTCTTTTGCAGCTGCTGTTGCAGAAGAGTTAGGCTTTGGTGATATTTTCCCTATTTTTTATGGGGCTATTGCTCTTAGTACTGCAATTATTGCTTTTGTTACTGCAAGATTGCCTTTGAAAAAATATAAAAAAACATATTATGAAGGTGTTGAACCAAAAAGTACTGAAATTCCAGAAGATAAAACAGTATTACAACATGCTTATAATAGTGCAATTGAAGCTGCTAAAGAAGCTAATTTTGTAGATATTATGAAAGATGCTTTTAAAGGTGTAGTTAGAATATATGTAGGGTTCTTGCCAGTTATTATGTTTGTTGGAACAGTAGGTTTAATAGTTGCAGAATATACACCTTTTTTCGATATTATTAGTGCTCCATTAGTTCCTGTGTTCACACTTCTTGGATATAGTAAAGAAGTTGCTTCAATGATGGCACCTGCAAGTTTAGTAGGATTTGCAGATATGTATTTACCAGCATTATTTATATCAGGTTCGCCTTCAGAAGCATCGAGATTTTTCATTGGAGTATTAGCATTTACTCAACTAATATTTATGTCTGAAACAGGAATGGTTTTAGTAGAGACTAAAATAGGTGTTAACTTCTGGGATGTTATCAAAGTATTTGTTTATAGAACTGTATTATCTATTCCTATATTATTTGTAATAACAAGAATATTAGCTATGCTAGGTGTTATTTCTTTATAAATTCTAGTGAAATGTTTTTGTTTTTAAGATATGGTATAATTATAGTAATATATTAAAAAGTATAATAGATTTTAATGAAGTTAAAAAAAATAAATCTTTTCTCGCTTTTATTTGATAATTAAAGCGGGAAAAGATAAGATAAAAATAGGTACTGTGAGACTTTTAGTAAAATTATAATTTAATAGTTTTTATGGTTAAAATAAGTTTAGGGGGAGTATATGATTAAAAATAGAATTAATAAATTAATTGATTTAATGGAAAAAAATGACATTGATGCATACATAATTCCAAGTGCTGATTATCATCAAAGTGAATATGTAGCTAACTATTTTAAATCTAGAGAGTTTATTTCTGGTTTTAGTGGTTCAGCAGGAACTGTTTGTATTTTAAAAGATGGAAACCACGGTTTGTGGACTGATGGAAGATATTTTTTACAAGCTGAAAAAGAGTTAAAAGGAAGTGGCATTAAATTATTTAAAATGGGAAATCCAGATGTAAAAGATTTTGATGATTGGTTAATTCATAATTTAGAAAAAAATTCAACTATTGGTTTTGATGGAAAAGTATTTTGTGCTAAAAAAGTAAAGTCTTTAAAAAAGAAATCAAAAGTAAAAGATATTAAAATAGATAGCTCAAAAGACTTAATTGATGAAATTTGGGATGATAGACCTGAGATACCTAGTGAAAAGGTAATTCATCACAATATTAAATATTCAGGTAAATCAACACATTCAAAATTAACAGATATAAGACTGAAAATGGAAAAATTATCTGTTGATAAATATATTTTAACATCTTTAGATGATATAGCTTGGACATTTAACTTAAGAGGTAGCGATGTAGAATATAATCCTGTATTTTTAGCTTATGCTATTATAGATAACGAAAATGCAATTTTATATATAGATAAAAACAAATTGGATTCTGATTTAAAAGATAGATTAAAAGATTCAAATGTTTTATTAAAAGACTATTTTGAAATATATGAAGATGTAAAAGAAATTAAAGATTCAAATATTTTATTGTCTGAATCAAGAGTTAATTATTCTATATATAATAGTATAGATGGTTCAAATGAAATTATTTCTAAAAGAGATATTACAACTGACTTAAAAGCTGTAAAAAATCAAATAGAACAAGATAATATGGCAAATTGTTTCGTTAGAGATGGTGTAGCTATGGTTAAGTTCTTAAAATGGCTTGAAGAAAATATTGATAGTGGAGATATAACAGAAATAACTGCTCAACAAAAATTAAGTGAGTTTAGAAGTAAACAAGACTATTATAAAGACGATAGTTTTGGTTCAATATCAGGTTATCAAGAAAATGGTGCAATTATACATTATGCAGCTAAAAAGGAAACTTGCAAAACATTAAAGTCTAAAGGTTTATATTTAATTGATTCAGGTGGACAGTATTTAGATGGTACAACTGATATAACTAGAACAATCGCTTTAGGAAGTTTAACTAAAGAACAAATAAGAGATTATACTTTAGTTTTAAAAGGTCATATTAATTTATCTAGGGTTGAATTTACAAAAGGAACTTATGGTACAAATCTAGATGTATTAGCAAGACAACCTCTTTGGGAATATGGATTTGATTATAACCATGGAACAGGTCATGGTGTAGGATATTTCTTAAATGTACATGAAGGTCCTCAAAGAATTGCAAAAAAACCTTCAAATGTTTTATTAAAACCTGGTATGGTTTTATCAAATGAACCAGGACTTTATAGAAAAGATGAATATGGTATAAGACTAGAAAATTTAGTTATAATAAAAAAGAGTAAAGAAACAGAATTTGGACAATTTATGAAATTTAAAGATTTAACTTTATGTCCATTTGATTTAAATGCTATTGATACAGATTTACTAGATGAATCTGATATTGATTGGATAAATAAATATCATAATAGAGTATACGATGAAATAAGTCCTTTTTTAGAAAAAGATGAAAAAGAGTGGTTAAAAAATAAAACAAAATCAATTTAAAGTTTTGGCTAGCATTTGCTAGTCTTTTTTTTTAATATAATTGTTTTTATATAAAAAAATGGTAAAATAATATTAAAGAATAATTGAATAAATGGAGGTAAAATGCTATATACTAAAGTTTTAGAAAATGCTAAAAAAAATATTGGTGATCTTTGTAAAGTATGTAAAGAGTGTAATGGAGTTGCTTGTAGCGGAGTTATACCTGGTCCAGGTGGGAAAGGTACAGGTAGTGGATTTACTCATTCTTATAATTATTTATCAAATATAAAAGTAAATATGGATACATTTTACTCATTTGATGGTTTAGATATGAGTTATGAGCTATTTGGCCATAAATTTGATTTACCTGTATTTGCAGGACCAGTAGGTGGTGTAAAACTTCATTATGGTGAAAAGTATAATGATTTAACATATTCTAATGAATTAGTAAAAGGATGTTTTAATAAAAACATTTTACCTTTTACTGGTGATGGAGTAGATGACAAAGTATTTGAAGGAACACTAGATGCAATAAAAAATGCTAATGGTTTTGGAATACCTACAATAAAACCTTGGAGTGTTGATGAGGTAATTGAAAAAATTAAAAGAGCTGAAAAAGTTGACCCATTAGCTATAGCAATGGATATAGATGCTGCAGGGCTTTTCTTCTTAGCAGATCTTGGTAAACCTGTAAGTCCTATGAGTGTAAAAGATATTAGGAAAATTGCAAATTCTACAGATTTACCTTTTATCTTAAAAGGAGTAATGACTAAAAAGGCAGCTTTAAAAGCTAAAGAAGCTGGAGTAGATGGAATAATTGTATCTAATCATGGAGGAAGAGTACTTGACCATACACCAGCACCAGTTGAAGTTTTACCTGAAATAAAAGAAGTAGTAGGAGATAGTTTAAAAATATTTGTAGATGGTGCTATTAGATCTGGTGTAGATATTATAAAAGCTATTTCTTTAGGGGCAGATGCAGTATTAATAGCTAGACCTTTTGCAATTTCAGTTTATGGTGCAGGCCATATTGGAGTAGAAAGTTATATAGAAAAATTAAAATCTGAATTTAAAAGTTCTTTATTAATGACAAATACTAAAAGTGTTCAAGATATCGATGAGACAAAAGTATATTTTTAAATTTTAACTTTATAAAATCTGCTTTTTTTGATATACTTATAGTGATTTGATTTTGGTGGGACATATTTGTCAAGTAGGGATAGATTCACACAATCCCTTTTTATAAAAGATTCAAGGAGGAAAAAGTATGAGTTTAAAAGGAAAAGCGGTTATTGCTCAAAGTGGTGGACCGACACATGTAATTAATTCATCATTCGTTGGAGCAGCTTTAGAAGCAAGAAAACATGAAAGTGTAACAAAAGTATATGGAGCACTGCAAGGTGTTGAAGGAATTGCTAATGAAGAGTTTGTTGATTTAAGTCAAGCTACAAAAGAAAATTTAGAAGAGGTAGCTGAAACTCCATCATCAGGTCTTTTATCTTCAAGAGTTAAGCCAACAGAAGATATTTGTAAAAAAGTTGTAAAATCATTAAAAGCGCATAATGTTAGATTCTTATTTTATATTGGTGGAAATGATTCATCAGATACTTGTAGAATTATTAAAGAATATGCTGATGAAGAAGGATATGAGCTAATTGCTGTACATATTCCTAAAACAATTGATAATGACTTAGTTATTAATGATCATACACCAGGATATGGTTCAGCTGCTAGATTTGTAGCTTCTGCATTTGCTGGAGTTAATTTAGATAATAGAGCTTTACCAGGAGTATATATTGGTGTAGTTATGGGTAGACATGCAGGTTTCTTAACAGCTGCAAGTGTTTTAGGCAAAAAATATAATTCTGATGGACCACATTTAGTATATTTACCTGAAAGAGATTTTGATCCTGAAAAATTTGTTGAAGATGTTCAAAAAGCTTATGAAAAATACGGACGTTGTATAGTTGCAGTATCAGAAGGTATCCAAGATAAAGATGGTACTCCAATTGTTGCAAAATTACAAGAAGAGGTTGAAGTTGATGACCACGGTAATGTACAATTATCAGGAACTGGTGCATTAGGTGATTTATTAGCTGATAAAGTTAAAAATAATACAGATATTGGAAGAGTAAGAACTGATACTTTTGGATATTTACAAAGATCTTTTGTAGGTTGTGTATCAGATGTTGACTTAAAAGAAGCTAGAGAAGTTGGACAAAGAGCTGTTCAATATGCTGTTGAAGGAAATAGCGGATCTTTAGTAATGAAAAGAGTTGCTAATTATGGTGTAGATTTTGAATTAGTAGATTTAACTGAAATCGCTGCTAAGACTAAGCATATGCCAGAAGAATTTATTAATGAAGAAGGTAATGATGTAACTAAGGCTTTTGTTGAGTATGCTAAACCATTAATTGGTTCTGATTTCCCTAAAATTGCTCAAGTTAGAGCTCCTAAAGTAGAAAAGAAAAAATAATTAATATTGGAGGATTATATAAATGAGAAGTGACTTAAAGTATTTTAATAACGAAGTAAAGCAAAAAATAATAAATATAAATGATAAGTCATTTAAAATTTATGATTCTCAATTCAATAAAAAAGTAATAATTTTTTTACCAGGGTCGACAGGCTCTGGTAAAGTATTTTTTAAATACTTTTTTGAATTGCAGAATGATTATAGACTTATTAGTTTGGATTATCCAGCTTATGAAAAAATTGATGAATTTGTTTCAGATTTTGAGAAAGTTTTAAATGAATTAGAAATAGAAAAATTTAATATAGTATCTTATTCTCATAGTGGTATTATTGCAAAATATATTTTAAGAAGAAATATATCTAAAGTTAATAATATTTTTTTATTACATAGTAAAACTAAAACTAAAGATTTAAATCAAAATATTGTAAAAGCTCATTGTAAAAATCTTAAAAGAACTATTGATAAACATCAAAAAGTTTTTAAATGGTTATTTAGATATAGTACTAAAAAGGCAATAAAAAAAGGAATAATAGATTCTGAAGTTGAAAATAAAAAGTTTTATATTAGGTTTTATACTAATTTATTTAAAAATACTGAGATTGAAGATTTAAATAATATATTTTATTTATTACTTGATTTTTGGGAAAATAAATATTTTGAAAAAGATGATTTTAAAAAATTTGATGGTAGGGTATTTATAGGAGAATTTGAAAATGAAATGAAACACTTATCAGATGTTCAAAAAGAAGTTTTAAAGTTATTTTCTAATTATAAAAGAATTGAATTTAAGTCAAAGCCTGAGATGTCTTTGGTAACTAACTATGATAAAATAATTTCTATTATAAAAAATAATTTTTAAATATAAAGTTGTAACTAATTTGTTATTAAATTTGATATTTAAAATAGTATAATAATAATACATTATTAAAAGAAATGAATCAAAGGAGGACATTGTGTTAGACTTAATATTTAAATTAAACCCATTTGCTTTAGGAATTATAGGAATTATTTTAGTGATTTTGCTGGCAAATATAATTATTTTATTTAAATTGAAAAAAAGATATAAAACTTTAGAAGGTGATATAGAGGATATTGAAAATAGAGATAATAAAATATTTGAATTTAAACTTTTTAACTCTATGGTTAAAGATTATAAAAGAGCATTAGATAAAAAAATTGATAAAATTAATACATTATCTATAGTTGATAAAAATATACAAAAATATTTAGATAAAGAATTATTATTAGAAAGAATTTTGAAAAAGTCAGTTTCTATAATGATTATTTTAGGATTAATAGGAACATTTTATGGATTAACATTATCAATTGGTGAGTTAGTAGCCCTTCTTACTAAAGCTGGAGAGTCAGTAGTAGGAGATGTTAACCAAGTGACAAATGGCCTTATTTTAGCTGTACGTTCAATGTCAGTTGCATTTGTAACATCACTTTTCGGAATAACTTCATCGATAATTTTAACGTTCTTAAATACATTTATTAATGTTGAAAATTTAAGAGATAAAGTTATGGTAATGTCTGAAGAATATTTAGATAATCATTTATCTACACCACAAAGACGTATTAGAAATAAAAATTATGATAAGAGTAATGTAGAAATTGCTTTTAATAACTTTGGTAAAAAGATTGAAGATAATTTAAATGAAATTACTGATGCTATTACACATAGATTAAAGAAATCATCTAAAGGAATGATACGTTCTGCTGAAAGTATAGAAAAATCTATTGATAAATTTGATAATTCATTAGATAAGTTTAATGATAATGTTAGAGATTTTTCTGAGTTTAATCATCATTTAAAAACTAATATAGAGCGTATGAGTGTAGCTTTTGATGATTTAACTGAAGATTTAAAAGAACATAATAATCATAAAAGTATTAATTCATTAACTAATTCAATTGAGAAATTATCACAAAGAGTTAAGTAGAGGTGAATTATGAGAAGTAGAAATAAACGAACTATTAATCAATCACAAGAAGATAATTTTTGGCCTGCCTTTACAGATATGATATCTACAATTGCTTTAGTATTATTTTTTCTTATGTTAATTGTATTTATAAATAATGTAATAACAGGTAAAAATTTAGAATTTGCTAAAAAAGAATTACAAGATACTGAAAGAAAGTTAGATGCATCTAGAGCTCAAATTTCTCAAGCTGAAGATAGATTAAGACTTTTACAAGATGAGTTAGAAGAAACTGCTGCTGAAGTTAGAGAAGGTCAAAAAGAATTAAAGTTATCTCAACAAAAGATTGATGAACAAAAAGAAATAATTGCTGAAAGTAATAAAGAATTAGGTAATTTAAGATCTAAGTTGAAAGGTGTAGCTTTAATTAGATTAAAAGCACTAGAAAGAGTAAAAAATTCAATTGAAAAAAATTATTCAGGAAGTAATAAAGAAAACTTAGTTTCAATTGCAGATAACGGTAATATAATAATAAATGAAGGATTAGTGTTTGATTTTAACTCTTATCAAATAAAAGAAAATGGTAAACCATTATTAAAAGATTTAGCTAAATCTTTTGAAGAAGTTTTAGATAATGAAGAAATAAGACAAAATATTGATGCTATAAGCATTCAAGGACATACAGACTCTAGAGGTACAAGTGAGAGTAATAGATTATTATCTTCACAAAGAGCTGTTTCTGTAGTAGATTATTTATTAAATTCTAATGATGACTTACAAGATAATTATGGAAAATATTTTGTAGCTAGTGGTTATTCTGAATTTAGACCTATAGATAATAGGAATACAGAAAGTGCTTATGCTAAAAATAGAAGAATTGAAGTTTCAATTATTTTAAAAGATTCAAATGTTCAAAATGTTATTGAAGATTATTTAGATGATGCTGTCAAAATGTTTGATAATGCAAAGGAAAATGACAGTAACTAATTGTATTCTATTTTAAAGGATGGTATATATGAATTGTAAATTTTGTGATATTTCTAAAAAAGACTATATTTTTGAAAATGACTTAGCATATGCAATATATGATAAATTCCCAGTAAATAAAGGACATATTTTAGTTATACCTAAAAGACATTTTCCAAATTATTTTAATGCAACACCAGAAGAAATATTAGCTATGAATGATATTATTCATCAAGTTAAAGAATTTTTAGATAAAAAACAAAAACCTGATGGATATAATGTCGGAGTTAATGTAAATGAGGCAGCTGGACAAACTATTTACCATATGCATATTCATATTATACCTAGATATATAGGAGACCAAGAGGATCCACGAGGTGGAATAAGAAAGATTAAAAAGCAATTAGTTGATTATAAAGGTTAAAATTTAATAATATATATTAAACCTAGCTTATAAAAGGCTAGGTTTTTCTATTTTAAAAATAACTTTATCAATTTTTAAGATTTATCATATATAATTTAAATAAAGTATAATAAAAAAAATAAGTCTTAAGAAAATCTTAATAAATATAGATACTTTTTTGTAAGATTTAATTGCTATAATAATATTATAAAATGATAGGGGGATATATGAATATATTAGTATGTGATGATGAAAATGAAATAGTAGATGCTATACAGATATATTTAAAAAATGAGGGATATAATGTATTTAAAGCTTATAACGGGAAAGAAGCTTTAAGATATGTTGACGATAAACAAATACATTTAGTAATAATGGATGTAATGATGCCCAAAATGGATGGTATGATTGCAACTAATAAAATAAGAGAAAAAGAAAATATACCTGTTATTATCTTATCAGCTAAATCAGAAGATACTGATAAAATCTTAGGTTTAAATATGGGAGCAGATGATTATATTACTAAACCATTTAATCCATTAGAATTAATTGCTAGAGTTAAGTCACAGCTAAGAAGGTTTACTAAACTAGGAAGTGTAGAAATAAATAAAAATATTTATAAGACAGGAGCTCTTATAATAGATGATGATAAAAAACAAGTTTTAGTAGATGGAGA
>JBNJDJ010000004.1:0-64210 GCA_051744845.1 Bacillota bacterium | reverse complement strand
GAAGTATTTGAAGGAAAGCAATCAGTAGTATTTGATGAAGCAGAAAATAGAATGCATACAATTAAAGCTGTAATGGTTGCTACAGCAGGTAATTTATAAAGAGGTGAAATAAATGGAAATGAAAGATAAAATAGTTGTTGCTTTAGGAGGTAATGCTTTAGGCAAAACTCCTAAAGAACAATTAAATTTAGTAAAAAATACAGCTAAACCGATAGTAGACTTAATTGAAGATGGACACGAAGTAATATTAGCACATGGAAATGGTCCTCAAGTTGGAATGATTAATTTAGCAATGGAGACTTCTTCTAAAACTGAAGCAAATACTCCAGAAATGCCTTTTCCTGAGTGCGGATCAATGAGCCAAGGATATATAGGATATCATTTACAAAATGCTATTAGAGAAGAATTATTAAATAGAGGATTAGAAATTCCTGTATCTACAGTAGTTACACAAGTATTAGTTGACAAAGAAGATGATGCTTTTGAAAATCCTTCAAAACCAGTAGGTAGTTTTTATACAGAAAAAGAAGCTAAAAAACTAAAAACTGAAAAAGGCTACAATATGATTGAAGATTCTGGTAGAGGATTTAGAAGAGTTGTACCATCACCTAAACCTATGGATGTAATTGAAAAAGATACAGTTAAAACTTTAGTTGATGCTGGTAATATTGTAATTACAGTAGGTGGAGGAGGTATTCCTGTTGTAAAAGAAGGCAATGGACTTAAAGGAGTACCAGCTGTAATAGATAAGGATTTTGCTAGTGCTAAAGTAGCAGAAATTTTAGATGCAGATTATTTGATAATCTTAACAGCAGTAGAAAAAGTTGCAATTAATTTTGGAAAAGAAAATGAAGAATGGTTAAGCGAAATGGATCCTAAATTAGCTAAGAAATATATTGATGAAGGTCATTTTGCACCAGGATCAATGTTGCCAAAAGTTAAGGCTTGCTTAGAATTTGCTGAATCAAAACCAGGTAGAAAATCTTTAATTACTTCTTTAGAAAAAGCTAAAGAAGGAATTGAAGGTAAAACTGGTACATTAATTATAGATAAATAGAAAAATATCTTACAGATGATTCATTATTTGAGTCATCTGTATTTTTTTAGGTTTAATATTATATTTCAATTTTAAAACATAATCTCGTGACAATTTAGAAAGAAATTTCAATTTTTAAAAAATTATGTTTTAAATAAATGCTCATGGGTATTATAATATTAATATGAAATATTATAATGTATTAAATGAGGAGGTAATCATGAGTGTATTAAAAGTATCATCTAATTCAAGTCCAAATTCAGTTGCTGGTGCCATTGCAGGGGTCATCAGAGAAAAAGGGTCAGCTGAAATACAAGCAATAGGAGCTGGAGCAATTAATCAATCAGTAAAGGCAATAGCAATTGCAAGAGGTTTTGTATCACCTTCAGGCATTGATTTAATATGTGTACCCGCTTTTACAGATATTACAATCGATGGTGAAGAAAGAACAGCAATTAAGTTAATTATTGAACCTAGAAAAGATAGGTAAATTGATTTTATAATAAATAGTCAATTATTAAATTAATTGGCTATTTTTTATTGCAATAACAAATTATTTAACATATAATATAAGCGAATGATTTAATCTAAAAATAAAAGTTTATTCGTAAAGGAGAAGGTTTATGAAAAATAAATATCAAAATCCATTAAGTGTTAGATATTCTAGTGATAAAATGCAATATATTTTTTCACCACAAAAAAAGTTTTCAACTTGGAGAAAAATTTGGGTTGCTTTAGCAAAATCTCAAAAAGAATTAGGTTTAAACATTAGTCAAAAACAAATTGATGCTTTAAAAGAAAAAATAGATGATATTGATTTTGACTTGGCAAAAAAATATGAAAAAAAATTAAGACATGATGTAATGGCCCATATTCATACATATGGTGATCAAGTTCCTATTGCAAAAGGGATTATTCATCTAGGAGCTACAAGCGCATTTGTAGGTGGAAATACTGATATTATAAAAATGAAGGAAGCATTAATTTTAATAAAAGAAAAAATAGTTAATGTTTTAAATAATTTAAGTGAATTTGCAAAAAAATATGATGATTTACCTACTTTAGGTTATACTCATTTTCAACCTGCACAAACTACAACAGTAGGTAAAAGGGCAACTTTATGGATGTACGATTTATTAATTGATTATAATGAGATTAATGAATTAATTAATAAATTAAAACTTCGTGGTGTAAAAGGAACAACAGGCACACAAGCATCTTTTTTAGAATTATTTGAAGGGAATCATCAAAAAGTTAATGCTTTAGATAAAAAAGTATGTGAAAAACTAGGTTTTAATTCATCTATTCCAGTTTCTGGACAGACTTATACAAGAAAAATTGATTCACTTGTATTAAATACTCTTTCGGGAGTAGCTCAATCGCTTCATAAAATGACTAATGATTTAAGACTTTTACAAAATTTAAAAGAAATTGAAGAACCTTTTGGTAAAGATCAAATTGGCTCATCAGCTATGGCTTATAAAAGAAATCCTATGCGAAGTGAAAGAATTGCTTCTTTATCTAAATATTTAATGTCAATATCATTGAATCCACAAATGGTTCATTCTACACAATGGTTTGAAAGAACTTTAGATGACTCGGCAAATAGGAGATTAAGTATTGCAGAAAGTTTCTTAACTGCAGATGCTATTTTAGATGTTGCTAATAATGTTACTTCCGATTTAGTTGTATATGATAAAGTCATTTATAATAACTTAATGAAAGAACTACCTTTTATGGCAACAGAAAATATTTTAATGAAAGCCGTTAATAAAGGTGGAGATAGACAACAACTGCATGAAAAAATAAGAAAACATTCTATGGAAGCTGGTAAGCAAGTTAAAGAAAAAGGAAAAGATAACGATTTATTAGAAAGAATTGCTAAAGATAACGCTTTTAACTTAACTAAAAAAGAAATACAAAGCTTACTTGATCCTAAATTGTATATAGGAAGATCTAAACAACAAGTAAAAGAATTTTTAACAGATAAAATTAATCCTATTTTGAAAGATAATAAGAAAATATTAGGAAAAAAAGTGGAATTAGATGTTTAAATGATTAAACTAAGATATATTTTATTATATATCTTAGTTTTTTAATTTTTTTGAATATTTTAAAAATTGCCAATATATTTACTTTTGAAAACGTTTCTTTAATATGATAAAATGATTCTAGTTATATTTAGAATATTAAAGGGAGGATTTATAATGAACAAAAAGTACAAAGATTCATTAATTATTGGCTTAGCACTATTCGCTATGTTTTTTGGAGCTGGGAATTTAATATTTCCACCATCTATTGGTTTTAAAGCAGGGGTGTCTTGGCAAACCTCTATGTTAGGTTTTTTCTTAACAGGAGTGGGTATGCCACTATTAGGGATATTAGCAGTTACTATTTCAGGTGGATCTATTAATACATTGACTTCGAAAGTCAATTCAAAATTTTCTAAAGTTTTTGGATCAATGGTAATTTTATTAATAGGACCGATGGTAGCTATACCAAGAACTGGAGCTACAGCTTTTGAAATGGGAATTTTACCTAATTTCCCATCAATAAGTCCGTATTTAAGTGCTGCAATTTTCTTTGGTATATCTCTTTATTTAACAATTAATCCAACAGGAATAGTTGATAGAATAGGTAAATTTTTAACGCCTATTTTACTTGTAATGCTTTCTATTATAATTTTTAAAGGGATTTCTAATCCAATTGGTACACCTATAAAAAATGAAATTCAAAATGCCTTTTCTTTTGGATTTACACAAGGGTATCAAACAATGGACTTATTAGGTGCTATAGTATTTGGAATTATAATAGCTAATGCAGTAAAACAAAAAGGATATGTTGATTCTAAAGAGAAATTTAAAGTTACTGCTATGGCTGCTATTTTCGCTGCATTTGGTTTATTAGTAGTATATGGAGGATTATTGTATTTAGGTTCTACAGGTAATACAGTAATCGAATATAGTACTAAATCTAATTTGATTATTTCTATAGTAGGTTCAATTTTAGGTAATGCAGGAAAAGTAATTTTAGGACTTGGAGTATATGCTGCTTGCTTAACTACATCAGTTGGTCTTACAGCAACAGTGGGTGAATTTTTTAGTGAACTAACGAATAATAAATTAAAATATAAATGGTTAGTTATAGCAACTTCTATTATAAGTTTAATTGCTAGTACTACTGGAGTTGAAAAAATAGTTGCATTTGCTAGTCCATTTTTATTAATTATCTATCCAATGGCAATTGTATTAGTTGTTTTAAATGTATTTGATAATGTTATTAAATATAAAAGTATATATAAAGGTGCCCTTTTAGGTACTTTTTCAGTAAGTATATTTGATGGTCTTCAAGCTGTAGGAGTTCAAATTCCAAATGGAGTACAATTAATAATAAATAAATTACCTTTATTTAATATAGGATTTGGTTGGTTATTACCAGCAGTGATAGGAAGTTTAATTGTTGTTATGTATTCAAAATTAACTGGAGCTCAAAGTAGTTATTCAAACTAATGATTATTTATGTTTGATATAGAGTTTACTAAATTAGAACATTATTTTTTAACTGATTTTTTAAAATGGTTTATTAATCAATTTGGACCAGTTAAATTGATTTTAATAATTGGCGGTATAATTTACTTTTTTTGTATAAAAGCTTTAATCTACAATTTAAAAAATAATAATTATGAAAGAGTATTATTGATTGTAATATTAATTATTATTATTTTAGGTGGATTAATAGGTTTTGCTATTGAGTATTCCTAATTCAAAAAAAATGTTTAGGTTTATTACACAAGGGTAGATATGTAAGTGAAGGTTATAATATTAAAGGAGGATATATGGGAAAACATGGTAAAGGGATTGTTAAAAATTTAGATATTGATAAGTTAATTGAAATGTTAAATGAAGCTCTTGCAGAAGAGTGGCTAGCTTATTATCAGTATTGGATTGGCGCTCGTGTTATAGAAGGTCCAATGCGTACAGAAGTTGAACCTGAGTTATTAATTCATGCAAATGAAGAATTAGCTCATGCTGAAATGGTTGTAGAAAGAATTACTCAATTAGGTGGAGAACCAGTATTATCACCTATGGAATGGTCTGAATTAGCAAGATGTAAATATATGAAACCTGATGATCCATATACAAAAGCTATTTTAAACCAAAATTTAGAAGCTGAAGGATGTGCTATTGATAGATATCAAGAAATAGCCGAATATACAGATGGTAAAGACCATACAACTTATCAAATGGCTGTAAATATTTTGAATGATGAATTAGAACATGAGCAAGAATTAGAAGATTGGTTAAATGATTTTGAACAATTAATGGCAAATTTCACTAAATAATATTACTATAAATCACAAGTTAATAACTTGTGATTTTTTTAAATTTATCCTTGACAAAACTTAAAAAAAATATTAAACTGTAATTAGTATAAAGTTGTAAGAAGTATAAATAGGAGGAAATTATGACTCACTTAGAAAAAATGAATATTTATTTATCAAATTTAGCTGTACTAAATAATAAACTGCATAATTTACATTGGAATGTAGTAGGAAAAAGATTTATGCAAATCCATAACTTTACAGAAGAATTATATGATGATTTTTTTGAAAAATATGATGAAGTTGCTGAAATTTTAAAAATGAAAGAAGAAATGCCATTTGTAAAAATGGAAGATTATTTAAATCACAGTTCAATTGAAGAATTAGATGCTAAAGATTTTAGCAGTCAAGAAGTTTTAGAAATTGTACAAAAAGATTTAAAGTTAATGAAAAAGTTAGCAACTGAAATAAGAAATCAAGCTGATGAAGCTGATGATTTTGAAGTTGTTGGTGAATTTGAAGAACACGTTGAAGGATATAGTAAAAACTTATGGTTTATTAGAGCAATATTAAATAAATAAACAATATGTTGGAATATAGTTAATCCTATATTCCTTTTTTAATTAATGAAATTATCATGAATACATGATATAATAGTATTGGTAAAGTTATCTGTATTTTAGGAGGCCTTATGGAAGAAGTAGAGTTTAACATATTAATAATTGGTGATAATTCAGAAAATATTCAAAAAGGTGCAAAAATATTAAAAAATAATAATATAGATGTATCAATTATAACTACTGGTAAAAATATTGTAAAAAAGGTTGAAAAAAATACATATGATTTAATTTTATTAGATATAATGTTTCCTGAAATAAATGGATTTTCAATATGTAAATATTTAAAAAGTGATTATAGGACTAAAGATATACCAATTATATTTTTAACTGAAAATAATGATATTGATACTATTACAAAAGCTTTTGAGCTAGGTGCAGTTGATTATGTTACTAAACCATTTTACAAAAGAGAATTAAAAGCACGTGTAAAAACCCATTTAGAATTAAAAAGGTCTCGTGAACAAATTGAATTTTATGCACAAAAATTAAAAGAAAAAAATAAAGAGTTAAGAAATATTTCAATGCATGATTCATTAACAAATTTACTAAATAGAGATTATATGATTAAAAATATTAGAAAAGAAGAAAATATATATGAAAAAGAAGAAAAAATATTTTCTTTAGTTTTATGTGATATTGACCATTTCAAAAAATTTAATGATAAATATGGACATGATTGTGGAGACTATGTTTTAAAAGAATTATCTAAACTTATGCAAGATATAATAAGATCTAAAGATAAATTATCTAGATGGGGCGGTGAAGAATTTTTATTTTTATTACATGATACTAAAATAAATGAAGCTAATAATTTTTGTAAAAGATTAAAAAATAAACTTAAAAATACTACTTTTAACTATAATAATAATGATTTGAAAGTAACAATGACTTATGGGATTTCTGAATATATTGATAATATGGATAAATCTATAAAAAGAGCTGACAAAGCTTTATACTATGGAAAAGAACATGGACGAAATACAATAATAGAATATAAAAAAATCAAAAAAAATGTTTAAAAATTATTTTTGTTGGTATAATAATTATTGAAGGAAAAAAGTTAAATTGTTAATATTAAAAGGAGGTTGAATTATGGCTTTAATGAATTTTGATCGTAATAACTTACTATCAAAAAAAGATAATTCAATTTTTAAAGATTTTTTCAATGATGAATTTTTCAAAAGATTTAAAGAATTTGATTCTTATCCAAAAATTAATATTAATGAAGAAGAAAATAAGTATACAATGGAAGTAGCTTCACCAGGATTTGACAAAGAAGATTTTGAATTGTCATTAGATAATGGTTACTTAATGATTAGTGGAGTAACTCAACGTGAAGAAGAAAATCAAGATGATGATAAAAATTACTCTAAAAAAGAATTTAGTTATAAATCATTTAAGAAAAGTTTTAAACTACCTGAAGACGTAATTGAAGATGAAATAGATGCAAAATATAAAAATGGAGTTTTAAAAATTGAAATGAAAAAAGATGAGAATCTTCAAAGTGATAATAAAAAAATTGAAATAACATAATTTAAAATGGCCCGAAAGGGCCTATATTTATGAAAGAAAGGATTTTTATGATTAATTTAGTAATTGTTGGTATAAACGGACAAATGGGACAAACTATAAAAAATGTAGCAAAGAACGATAATAGATTTAATCTTGTAGGCGGAATTTCACGAAATCCTCAAAAAATAAATAATGATGTTTTAGTAAGTGAAAAGTTAAATAATAAGTTTAAAAATAGTGACTTGATAATTGATTTTTCTCATCCTGATAATTTAAAAGATACATTAAATTTCTCTAAAAATAATAATATACCTTTATTAATTGGTACAACTGGTTATAATAAAAAACAAGAAAAGTTGATTCAAGATGCTAGTAAAAAATTTCTTGTTAAACATGTGGAAAATACTGCTTTAGGTGTTAATTTATTAAAAGATTTAGTTCAAAAAGCAAGTAAAATTTTAGGTGAAGACTTTGATATCGAAATAATCGAAAAACACCATAAAACAAAATTAGATGCACCTAGTAAAACTTCTTTAATGTTTGCTAAAACTATTAATAAAACTAAAAAAAATAATTATGAAATAAAAAATGGTAGAAAAGGACTAAACTTAAAAAATTCAAAAAAAGAAATTGGAATACATTCTATTAGAGCAGGTAATTTAAAAAGTGAGCATACTATTATATTCTCAGGTGAAAATGAAACAATTGAATTTAAAAGTCATGTATTTTCAAACAAAGCTTTTGCTATTGGAGCATTAAATTTAGGAAAAAAATTAGTTAGTAATAAATAATCTATTACTTTGGTTTATAAAAATATTACTAATTTTAAGATCAAATTCTTAAAGGTTTTCTATAGGATCTATAACTCATTATAGCATCAAAGGCATCAGTACTGATATATTCCTAGATTAAATTGTGATATTAGTTTTAGAAATCTTATTTGGATAACCATTCTATTTTTAGAAATATCTTTAAGTCTATCTATATTCATAACGAAATCTTCACCGATTTTATAATGTTTTTTTTAATTTATGATATTCTAAATCACTTAGTTTATCTTTTTAATTTAATATTTGATCTGATATACTTATTTTTCCAATATCATGCAAATGACCACCAATATGAATTCTTTGAATTGTTTTTTCTTTTAAATTCATATGACTTGCTATATCACATGCAATATGAACTATTTTAATTGAATGCCCATGGGTATACGAATCTTTAGCTTCGAAGTTATTATAAAATTTTCAATAAAATTCTGTATATTAATTTGAGTATTTTCCATAACGTCTTCTAACTGACAACTATTATCATTTTGTTATAATTAGCTAATTTTATTAAAAAAATAATTAAAAAGGAGTAAAAATGAATTTTTTAGGTATAGATGTACATCAAGATAACTTAAATATTAGTGTTATAGATGAAAATTTAAACTTGATTTATAATAATAAAATAATCTTAAAAGAAATTATTAAAATAGTTGAGAAATTTAAACCTAAGTATATCGGTATAGATTCACCTAATGGACTAAATAAAGGGTATATGAGTGATGAAAAATTTAGAAAAAAGCTTGGATTAGAAAATAGCAAATATCATTATAATAAAAAAGTCTCAGAATTTTATTTAAATAAATTAGGATTTAGACTTTATAATACTCCACAAAAATTAGATCAATTAGGAAATTTTAAATCTTGGATGTTAAGTGGTTTAAATTTATATAAAGTTTTAAACTACTTAAATTATAAAAATCTAAATAAAAAAGTAAATAGTAATGGAGTTGCAGAAGTATTTCCACATGCAAGTTTTGGTATACTTAACGGCCAAAAACTAAAAAGTAAAAGAAAAAAAGAAGGAATAATCCAAAGAATAAAAGTATGCAAAAATCTTAAAATAAAAGATTTAGATAATTTTTTAAAAGGGAATCTAAAAAAGAAATCTGATATTTTAGATTCTATTATAGCAGCATATACAGTTTATAAATTATATAAAAACGATTATAAATTTATAGGAAAAAAAGAAGAGAACAAATTATTACTTCCAAAAAGTATATTGAATAATAAATATTGATTTAATAAAATATATATGTTAAAATTAATGTAACGATTACAAAATTTAAAAAAATATAATTCATAATAGGAGGATATATGAACAACGTATTATTTGCTTTTACTTTAACTCTTTTTGCAGGATTAGCTACTGGTATTGGTTCGGTAATGGCTTTTATGTCTAAAAAAATGAATGCTAAATTTTTATCAGGTGCTCTAGGATTTTCTGCTGGAGTTATGATATATGTTTCATTCGTTGAAATTTTTGTAAAAGCTAAAGCTTCTTTAACTGCTGCTTTAGGAAATAAATTAGGATATACTGTAACAACATTAGCTTTTTTTGGTGGAATGCTTATAATAGCAATCATAGATAAATTAGTTCCGAGTTATGAAAATCCACATGAACCTAAGGATTTAAAACCTAAAGATTTAAAAAATAAAGATGACAAGACTGATAAAGAATTAATGAGAATGGGTTTATTTTCAGCACTTGCAATTGCTATTCATAATTTCCCTGAAGGATTAGCAACTTTTGCAGGCGCACTAAAAGATCCACAGGTAGGTATTTCTATAGCAATAGCTATTGCTATACATAATATTCCTGAAGGTATTGCTGTATCAGTTCCAATTTATTATGCAACTGGAAGTAAGAAAAAAGCACTTTGGTTATCATTTTTATCAGGACTTTCTGAACCAATAGGTGCATTGGTAGGATATTTCTTTCTTAAAAATCTGTTTAATGATTTAACATTTGGGATTTTATTTGCTTTAGTGGCTGGAATAATGGTATTTATTTCATTAGATGAATTATTACCGACGGCTGAAAAATATGGAGAACATCATATTGCTATTTATGGAGTGATTTCTGGTATGATTGTAATGGCTGCTTCTTTAGTTTTATTTGCTTAATTTGAAAGGACAAAATGAAATATAATAATATATATGAAGGCAAGTTTTTAAATAGAGAAAATAGATTTATTGCTAATATCAAAATAAATGATAAAGTTCATAAAGTACATGTAAAAAATACTGGTCGTTGTAATGAATTATTAGTAAAAAATTCAAAAGTTTACGTCCAATTTGTAGATAAAAAAAGTAGGAAAACTAAATACTCATTGATAAGTGTTTATAAAAATAACAGATTATTTAATATTGATTCACAAGTGCCTAACAAGGTGATTTTAAAAGCATTAAACAATAACAAAATTTCTAGTCTTACAAATTTAGATTATTTAAAACCAGAAAAAAAAGTTGGTAATTCAAGATTAGATTTTTATTATGAAAAAAATGATAAAAAAGGTTATATTGAAGTCAAAGGTGTTACTTTAGAAAAAAATAATATTGGAATTTTTCCTGACGCACCTACAAAACGAGGAACTAAACATATTAATGAATTAATTACATTAGGTAAAGAAGGGTACGAAAATTATATAATTTTTTTATTACAATTTAAAGGAGCTAAAAAATTTAAACCTAATTGGATAACTGATAAGATTTTTTCTGAAACTTTAAAGAAAGCTTATGATAATGGTGTGAATATTTTAGCATATGACTCATTAGTCAATAAAAACAAAATAATTTTAAATAATAAAATAGATATTAATTTAAATAAATAATCTTGAAATCTACTAAATTAAGTTTTTAGTAGATTTTTTTAATGAAATATATTATCATTTAATATATAGATTATATATTTAGGAGGCAAAATGATTGTTATTAAATTATTTATTATTATGAGCATAATTATATGGATATCAAGCAAAACTAGTAATATTGGCTTTGCATTATTATTTGGCGGAAGTTTATTAATTTTAATTGAAAATAGAAGTGTCTTTAAGATATTTTCAATTTTTTCGAATACTTTAAAAGATAAAATCACTATTGAGCTATTATTAACTATTTTATTTATAACCATATTAGGATCATTAATGGATAAACTAGGATTTATGGATTCAATGATAAAATATTTAGAAAAAATACTTAGAAGTACTAAATTAACTATTTTATTAACTCCAGCAATAGTTGGTACTCTTTTAGTAAATGGAGGAGCATTAATGAGTTGTCCTATGATTGATAAATTAGGCGATAAAGTCAATTTAGCTAAAGATAAAAAGGCAACTATAAATTTAATTTTTAGACACGGTTTATATTTTATTTATCCATTATCACCATCTATGATTTTAGCTATTAAAATAGGAGGATTTAAAGCTAGTAATTTGATTATTTTAATGGCGCCTATAAGTTTTGCAATGTATATTTTTGGTTATATATTTTTTCTTAGAGATTTAAAAGTTCCTAAATTACCTAAAATTCAAATTAAAGAATATATAAAAGTGTTTTTTAAATTTATTTTTTATGTTTCACCTATCTTAATTAGTATAATAAATGTATTTATATTTGATTTAGCGTTTTATATATCATTAATTATAGGAATTATTTCATTAATATTACTTTATTCTATAAAAAATAAAAAGTTTATTTTAAATAAACATAAAAAAATAATAAAAAATGCAATTGATTTAAATATACTTATAGCAATATTTGGAATCCTTTTTTTTAAAAATGCAGTTAATTCATTAAGTGAATTAGAATTATTTCTAAATAATATTATAAACACTGGATTTCCAATTGAGATAATTATGTTTTTTTCAGCTGCAATTATTTCTTATGCATTAGCATCTGTGCAACCGGGTATAGCTATTTTATATCCATTGATTTTACCTCTAGCTTCAAATAATGAAACAAAATTATTATTAGGAATGTTTATATATGTTAGTTCCTTTCTTTTTTATTATACTTCACCACTTCACATGTGTCAGGTTTTAACATTAGAATATTTTAATGTTTCAATAAAAAAATTATACTTTAATTATAAATACATATTACCAAGTGTTTATATTGTTATGCTTGTAATATATTTCATAAACTAACTATAAAGTAAATATTTAAAATATTAATAACTCTTAGGAGTTATTTTTTTTGAAAAAATTAGGGGACAGACCTTGACTTTTTGAAAAAACTATTGTAATATAACTTATGTGGAGGGACAGACCTTGAAGAGGAGAGAAAAATGCCTAGACAAAAAAGAAAAAAAGAAACTTTTTCTACTTATTATATTTTACAACAAACTAAATCAAATAAATTATTTCAAAATAAACAAGATAAAGAATTATTTTTAGATATTTTATATAAAACTAAGAATAACTATGGATATAAATTATACGCTTATTGCTTAAACAAAAAATCTTATCAACTTATTATATATGATAATGGTAATGACATTAGTAAAATTATGAAATCTATTAATGTAAGTTTAACTATGAGATTAAACAATTTAAGAAATTCAAAAGGTTCTTTGTTTACAGAAAGATTTAAAAGTAAAAAAATAAAAGATGGTAATAATTTAATTAAAATCAGTAAAAAAATTCATAAAAATAATCAAAATAGTTCATATAATAGTTATTGCGCATATTTTAAAAATAACAAAAATAATTTAATTGATAAAGATGTTATAATCAATTTAATAAAACATAAAAATAAATATACAGTTTATAAAAAATATATAAATGATGAAATAAAAACTATTAAATGTTTTTGTGAAATTGATTGTTCTAAAGAAAAGAGAGAATGTATTAATGATTTAAAAGCTGCTAAAAAATTTTTAAAACAAAAATTGAATAAAGAAAAAATAACGTATAAACAATTGTTAAATAATAAATCTTTAAGGAATGAATTTATAAAACAAATGCGTAAAAAATCTATTTTAACACTTGAGGAATTAGGCAAGTTATTTGGTGGATTAAGTAGCTCTAGTATATCTAAAATTATCAATAAGGAAGGTGATTAAATGAGTTTAAACTTAGATTTAAATGTTTCTAAGAATAACAAAATAAATTATAATAAGACTTATGATTTAGCTATTATAGGTACAGGACCAGCTGGATTAACTTCAGCTTTATATGCTAAAAGAAAGGGTCTTGATATTATTGTTATTGGTGATAAAGAAGGTGGTCAAGTAAAAGATACTACTTGGGTAGAAAATTATTTAGGTTTTGAAAGAATTAAAGGGGAAAAGTTAGCTAATAAATTCAAAGATCATATTGAAAGCAATGAGATAGATATTCACAATAATAAGTCAGTGATGTCAATTGAAAACGGCGACTTAAAAAAAGTAATATTATCTAATAAAAAAGAAATTAATTCAAAAGCACTTATTGTTGCAACAGGTGGTTCGCCACGTAAATTAAATGTTAAAGGAGAAAAAGAATTTTACTCTAAAGGTGTAACTTACTGTGCTATTTGTGATGGTCCATTATTTAAAGATAAAGATGTTGCTATAGCTGGTGGTGGAAATTCTGCTGTAGAAGCAGCAATTGATTTATCTAAAATTGCTAATCATGTAACTATTATCCAAAGGTCAACATTAAAGGCTGATAAAGTTTTAATTGATAAATTAAAAAGTATTTCTAATGTTGATATTTTACTTCAACATAAAATCAAAGAAATAGTAGGTGATAAAAGAGTTCAGAAGGTTATAACATTAAATAAAGAATCTGATAAAAATGTTGAAATAAATATAGATGGTTTATTTATAGAAATAGGAAATGTTCCTAATTCAAAACCATTTGATATTTTAGATATGAATTCAAAAAAACAAATACTTGTAAATAAGAAAAATGAAACGTCTATTCCTGGTATATTTGCTGCTGGGGATGTTACTAATGTAAGTTATAAACAAATAATTATTGCAGCTTCAGAAGGTGCAAAAGCAGCTTTAACTGCTACAGATTATCTAAATAAAAAATAAGGAGGAAACATGAGTTTATTAAACGAAGAAGTAAAAGGTCAATTAAGTGAGGTTTTTGAAGGACTAAAAAATGATGTAAATTTAATGGTTTTCACAGATAAAGAAGATTGTGATACTTGTGAAGAAACACGAAACTTTATGGATGAATTATCTTCAATTACTGAAAAAATTAATGTAGAAAAATATGATGTTAAAGAATCTGAAGATATCCGTGAAAAATATGATATTAAAAGGGTGCCAGCAATAACAATTTTAGATAAAGATAAAAAGGATTTTGGAATTAAATTTTATGGAATTCCAGCAGGTCATGAAATCAACTCATTAATTACTGGAATAATGGAGGTATCAGGTGCTGGGGAAGATGTTCCAAATGATTTCTTAGAAAAAATTAAAGCTATTGATAAACCAATTGATATTAAGGTATTTGTAACTCTTTCTTGTCCACATTGTCCTGGAGCAGTAGCAAAAGCACATAAATTAGCATTATTAAATGACAATATTGAAGGTGCTATGATAGAATCACAAACTTTTTCTCAGTTAGCTCAAAAATATGAAGTACAAGGAGTTCCTAAGATAGTAATAAATGAAGAACACGATTTAGTAGGAAATCAACCTTTAGATAAATTTTTAGAAATAATTGAAAAAATATAAAAGTTTTAATAGCTAATTTAGTGATAAACTAAATTAGCTATTTTTATTTTTTGAAACTTTGAATAATAAATATTTACTCGGGTATAATAGTAAAAGAATAAAAGGAGTAAATATGGATAATAAAATATTTGATTTTAGATTAAAATATGAAAAAACTATAGCTAAAATATCTTCGGATTTTATAATTGGATTAAGCGAAAAGACAACAGATGAAGTAATAAACAATTCTTTAAAAGAAATAGGTAATACTACTAATGCTGATAGAGTATACATATTTGAATTAGATCATAATAATAAAGAAATGAATAACACTTATGAATGGTGTAAAACCGGTGTATCTTCTCAAATTCATAATTTAAAAAAATTACCATTTGAGACATTTCCATGGTGGGTTAATAAAATAATTAGAAATGAAATAATATATATTCCCAAAGTATCCGATATGGGTAAAGAAGCACAGTCAGAAAAAGAAATTTTAGAAATGCAAAATATTTCTTCGCTTATTGTAGTACCTATATTTTATTCTGAAAAAGCTTTTGGTTTTTTAGGGATTGATAATGTAATTACTACAAAGGACTGGAAAGAAAATGATTTTTCTCTGCTTAAACTTACATCACATTTGTTTTCGAAATTTTATAAAGAAAAGAAATTAAAAGAAAAAATCATTCAAAAAAATCAAGCTTTAGCAGATTCATTTGAAGAATTGAAATCTTTAAAAATGGAATTAATAAAAAAGGAGAAAATGTCTGCTATTCAACATTTAGCATCAGGTATTTCTCATGAATTTAATAATAAAATAGCAAGTATTAAAAGTAATATGTTAATTTTAAAAGATTATTTTTATAATATGAAAAAAACTATTCCTAAAGAAAAAATTAATGAACATTTAGAACTAATTATAAATGATTCTTTAGATATTTTTAATGAAAATCAATCTACATTTGAAGAATTAGATAATATAATTGATAAAGTTCATCATTTAACTAAAGAAAATAAAAATAATAAAAAACATTATCCATTTCAGGAAATTATAGATGATTCTATCTGGTTATTAAATAACCATCAGTTAAATAATATTAGTATAGAAGTGCATAATGATTCAGAGGAGTACATTTATTGTGATAAATTAGAATTAGTAGATGGGATTTATAATATTTTAAAAAATTCAATTGAATCTTTAAATTTAAAAAATAAAAATAAAAAGCTTGAAATTTATACTTATGATAGGGGAAATTATATATATTTAGATATAAAAGACAATGGTACAGGAATTAAAGACTCTAATATTAATAAAATCTTTAATCCCTTTTTTACAACTAAATCAATTGGACAAGGCTACGGTTTAGGTTTATCTGTATCTTATGATACTATAGTTCATAAATATAATGGTGATATAAAATTAAAAAATAATAAAAATAAAACTCATTTTCAAATTAAATTCCCATTAAAAAATAATTAAACAATATCTTTTTTATTATTTGATATAGAAAATAACTTTTTAAGGTCAACTTCTATTATCAAAATTGCAACAAATATTAGACTACATCCTATAATGATATTTTTAGTCATAACTTCTTTTAAAAATATAACTCCGAAAACAGAAGCAAAAACTGATTCTAATGACATTATTATTGAAGCATGTGAGGATGTAGTATACTTTTGTGCAATGGTTTGAACTGTAAAACAAGCAAAAGTAGAAAAAATGGCTAAATAAATAACAGAAGTCCATGCTCTTGTTGAAAGATCTAATTTAATTGGTTCAAAAATTAAAGTTGAAATTGCAAATAAAATAGCTGCTACCAATAATTGAATAAACGCCAATTTAGTCGTATCCATATTTTTAGCAAAATATTCAATTGAAATAATATGCATTGCAAATAATAATGCACATATTAAAGTCAATGTATCTCCTAGATTTAATGACAAAGAATTTTCTAAACTAATTAATGAAATACCAATTATAGTTATGCCACTACCGATAAAAGCTTTTAGTGGTGGTCTTTTATTATACAAAGCCCAATAAATTAATGGAACCATTACAACATAAGTTGCAGTTAAGAATCCTTGCTTAGACGCTGTTGTATATTGTAACCCAAAAGTTTGAAAAGCAAATGCTAAATATAGAAAAAATCCAACAACACTTCCTTTTTTAAAATCTTTCATGGTAATTTTCCCAATTTTTTTTCTTAAAAAAATATACATAATTCCAGAAGCTAAAATAAATCTAAGTGCCATCAATAAAAAAGGAGTAACAGTGTTTAAAGCATCTTTAACTGCTACAAATCCTCCTCCCCATACAGCAGCTACAAATAGTAGACTTATATCAGCTAAATATAATTTTTTATCTTTCGTAGTTTCCATAAAGCCTCCTTAAATATAAAAAAATTAAAATTCTAAATCATTTGAAAATTTATAAACTATAATTATGGTAAGATTTTTCCTCTAGAATTAACGTATAAATCATACCATTGTTCACGACTTAAATTAACATCTAAAGCATCTTTTGTATTTTTTATTCGTTCAGGATTAGTAGTTCCTATTAAAGGACGAATTTTAAAAGGATGCTTTAAAATAAACGCTAATACAATTCCTTCTTTAGAAATCCCTTTTTTATTAGCTAATTCAGTTACTAATTTTTTTGTCTTCAAAATATTTTTAGAAGGATTATTCAATTTTCTACCTGAAAATATGCCACCAGCAAGAGAACTCCAAGCTTGTAAATCAATATCGTTTAAAAAACAAAATTCTAAAGTACCAGAGGAGAGATTAGTATTCTTATTTTGGTCATTATTAAAAAGAATGCTATCATCTAACCAATCAAGTTTAGAAAGATTCATTTCTATTTGATTAATTTTTAAATCTATTCCAGTAATTTTTTGAAGTAATTTAATTTGATGGTGATTCATATTAGAAACTCCAAATTTCTTGACTAAACCTTCATTTTTTATTTTATTAATTGCCTCTGATAATTCTTCAAGTTCAAAGATTGGATCATATCTATGAAGCAGTAATGAATCTAGATAATCAACATTTAGTCTTTCTAGAATACTATAAACTTCTTTAACTAAATGATTAGAAGAAAAATTATATTTATTTTTCCAAGGATTATTATTATTTAATTCAATACCAACCTTAGATTGAATTTTAATTTTTTTTCTTATGCTTGGATTTCTTTTTAAATATTTACCAAATACTTTTTCTGATTTTCCATCTTGATAAATATTAGCAAAATCAAAAGTTTTTATGTCGATTGATAATGCAGCTTCAATAGCTTTAGTAGCTTTTTTCAAAGATTTTTTTGGTGAATGGTCTAAATTTTTTCCGAGACTCATAGTCCCATATATTAACGGGTTTTCCATAATACCTCCTAAATAATATAATAAAGTAAATTATTATACCTTCATTATAACAAAAGATTTGTTCGCTACAAAATGATATTTGTAAATAAATAAAATTGGATAAGAATTTAATATTAATTCTGTGTAAAAAATGTTCGTGTTATTTGACAAACAATTAAAAGATTGATAAAATTAATATCCGGAGGGATAATTATGAATAATAAAATTTTGATAGTTGGAGCAGGTCCATCAGGGATTTTTACTGCACTAGAATTAATTGAAAAAAATGCAAATTATGAAATTACTATTATAGAACAAGGAAGTCCTATTGAAAAAAGAAGTTGTCCAAAAGATAAAACTGAAGAGTGTATAAAATGTAAACCATATTGTCATATTACTACTGGTTTTTCTGGAGCAGGAGCATTTTCCGATGGAAAGTTATCTCTTACTCCTGATGTCGGGGGAGATCTACCAGATTTAATAGGATATGATTTAGTAAAAAATACAATTGATTATACAGATAAAATATATCTTAAATTTGGAGCAGATGAACATATTGAAGGTATTGATCATCTTGATGAAATAAAAAAAATTAGAAAAAAAGCAATAAAAGCTGGTATTAAATTAGTGGATGCTCCTATTAGACATTTAGGAACAGAAAAAGCTCAAGAAATTTATAAAAAAATACAAGATTATTTAATTGAAAAAAATGTAAATATTAAATTTAAAACTACAGTTGATGATTTAATAGTTAAAAACAATACTATAAAAGGATTGAAAATTTCTAAATCAGGAAATAATAAAAAACAAACTAATATTTTCGCTGATAAGGTAATAATTTCTACTGGACGTAAAGGCGCTGATTGGTTAAAAGATATGTGTATTAAACATAAAATTAATCATAAAGCTGGAACTGTCGATATTGGTGTTAGAGTTGAAGTTAGAAATGAAGTAATTGAAAAAGTAAATGAAGCTTTGTATGAAGGTAAATTAATAGGCTATGTTAAACCTTATGATGATAAAGTAAGAACTTTTTGCCAAAATCCAGGAGGATTTGTTAGTCAGGAAAATTATGATAATGATTTAGCAGTAGTAAACGGTCATTCTTATAAAGAAAAAAAATCTAAAAATACAAATTTAGCTATATTAAGTTCTCATAATTTTTCTAAACCTTTTAATCAGCCAATACTTTATGGTAAAAAAGTTTCTGAATTGCTTAATATGCTTGGCGACGGAAATATTTTAGTACAAAGATATGGTGATATTTTAGCTGGTAAAAGAACTTGGGAAAAAGAATTAAAAAGAACAAACTTAGAACCAACACTCAAAGATGCCATGGCCGGTGATTTAACAGCTGCTATACCATATAGACCAATGACTAATATATTAAACTTTATAAAGGCTTTAGATGTTGTAATAGATGGTTTTGCAAGTGATGAAACATTGTTATATGGACCAGAAGTTAAGTTTTATAGCAATAAAATATTAATAGATGAAAATTTTGAAACAAATATAAATAATTTATACTGTTTAGGTGATTCAAGTGGTTGGACTAGAGGTTTAATGATGGCATCTGCAATGGGTATTTTAATGGCTAGAAAGATTAAAAAATAAAGAAAAAGATAAATATAAATTATGTTTGACAACAAATATCAAATATTATATACTAGTTAAGGTAACCGCACAACACGGGTTTAAAACGTTAAGTTGCCTAGCTGTTGGCGAGTCTATAAATAAGGAGGTGCAAAATATGTACGCAGTAATTAAAACTGGAGGAAAGCAATATAGAGTTCAAGAAGGTGATGAACTTTTCATTGAAAAGTTAGATGTTAATGCCGGTGACTCTGTAGATTTTGATGAAGTTTTAGTTGTTTCTAATGACGACGAATTTAAGGTTGGAAATCCATTTGTAAAGGAAGCTAATGTTAATGCTTCTGTTATTGAAAACGGTAAAGGCCCTAAAGTTATTGTTTATAAATATAAAAATAAAGAAGGATATAGAAAAAAACAAGGTCATAGACAACCATATACTAAAATCAAAGTTGAATCAATTAGTCTATAATGAGTAAAAAATTAGTTGTAAAAATTTTAAAATCAAATAATACAGTCATTGGTTTCGATATTTCTGGACATGCTAATTATGATGAACATGGTAAAGATATTGTATGTGCTGGCGTTTCTAGCATAGCTCAGACAACTATAAGTTCATTAATAGAATTAGCTAAAATTAAAAATTTTAAATATCAAATTGATGAAGGTCATTCATATATTATTATTGATTTAAAAGATGTTGATGACAAAGTCGAATTACTTTTAGAATCCTTTCAAATAGGTATAAAAGGAATTCAGAATTCATACAATAAATATATTGATATTGTTAAGCAGGAGGTGGATTTGAATGATCAAGGCATTTAATCTTCAATTATTTGCCAGCAAAAAAGGTGTTAGTAGTACGAAAAACGGACGTGATAGTGAATCTAAACGCCTAGGTGTAAAAACTGGTGATGGACAACACGTAAAAGCTGGAAATATTATTGTAAGACAAAGAGGAACAAAAATACACCCTGGTAGAAATGTAGGTAGAGGTGGCGATGACACTCTATTTGCAAAAATTGATGGGGTTGTTAAATTTGAAAGAAAAACTAAGACTCAAAAACAAGTAAGCGTATATAAATTTGAGGCTTAATTACAATGTCCATCAGATGATGGACATTTTTTTATGAAAGAGGTGTAAAATGTTTGTAGATTATTTAGAAGTTAAAGTAACTGCAGGAAAAGGTGGCGATGGTGCTAGAAAATTTAGAAGAGAAAAGTTTGTAGCTCATGGCGGTCCTAGTGGTGGTGACGGAGGAGATGGTGGAGACGTTATCTTTAAAGTTGACACTGGTATGAGAACTTTAATGGATTTTAAATATAAAAAAGAATTTAAAGCACAAGATGGACAAAATGGTATGAGAAAAGGTAAATATGGTAAAAGTGGTGAAGATCTTATTTTACCAGTGCCTCCAGGAACTATAGTTAAAAATAAAGATGGGGTTATAATAGCTGATTTGACTGACCCTGGTGAACAAGCGGTAATTGCAAAAGGTGGCAAAGGCGGTAGAGGAAACAAAAAATTTGCTAACTCTACTAGAAAAACACCTGACTTTTATGAACCTGGATTCCCTGGTGAAGAAAAGAAAATTACAATTGAATTAAAATTAATTGCCGATGTTGGATTATTAGGATTTCCTAATGTTGGAAAATCTACATTTTTATCAAATGTAACTTCAGCAAATCCTAAAGTAGGTAATTATCATTTTACTACAATCAAGCCTAATTTAGGTGTTGTACAAAGTGATTATGGAGATTCATTTGTTATAGCAGATATTCCTGGATTAATAAATGGAGCATCTAAAGGTATAGGACTAGGTTTTGACTTTTTAAGACATATAGAAAGAACAAAAATATTAATACATTTTGTAGATATTTCTGGTTTTGAAGGAAGAGATCCAATTGAAGATTTTGATAAAATAAATGATGAGTTAATCAGTTATAATAAGGAATTAGGTAATAGAAAGCAAATCATAGCTGCAAATAAAATTGATTTAATTAATGAAGATAATGATAACTTAGAAAGATTTACTGAAGAAATGGAAAAAAGAGGTTATGAAGTATTTCCTATTTCTGCAGTTACTAATAAAGGTTTAAAACCATTAATCAATAGAGTAGGCGAATTAGTTAAAACTATTGAGGTTAAACCATTATATGATGATTCAAAATTAATTGTTAAATTTGATGAGGATAAAAAAGATAAAATAGATATAGAGAAAAAAGGCGAAACTTATTATGTAACAGGAAAACCTATGGTAAGATTATTAGAGACAACTAATTTTCATAATTTAGATTCTATGAGAAGATTTCATAAAGTTTTAGAAAGACGAGATGTGTTAAAAAGACTACGTAAAATGGGTGTAAATGATGGTGATACAATTAGTATAGAAGGTTATGAATTAGAATATATTGAATAGGAGGTAATATATATGTTAAATGGAAAACAAAGAAATCATTTGAAATCAATGGCAACAAAACACGATACACTTTTACAGATTGGTAAAGATGGAATTACAGAAGGTTTTTTAAACCAATTAGATGAAACATTAGAAGCTCATGAATTAGTTAAAATAAATGTTCTTAATAATAATTATTTGAATCCTAAAATAGTAGCTGATGAAATTTTAGATAAAGTAAACGCTGAATTTGTGCAAACTATCGGAAAAAAATTAATTATATATAGAGAAGCAAGTGAGGACCCAGGTATTAAGTTACCGAAATAATATGAGTGAAAAAATAGGTATTTTAGGTGGGTCTTTTGATCCTATACATATTGGGCATATTATTATGGCTCAATATGCATATGAATCATTAAAACTTGATAATATATATTTATTACCAAATTCAAATCCTCCACATAAAAATAAAATCGATTTGTCTAAAGCAAATAAACGACTCAAAATGTGCGAATTAGTCTCTAAAAACAATAAATTTATTAAAACTCTTGATTATGAAATTAATAAAGAAGGTATATGTTATACTATAGATACAATAAATTATTTTAAAAAAAATGATTTTGAAAATAAAGAAATCTATTTTATTATTGGTGGAGACTCTTTGAAAAATATTGAAACATGGAAATCTTATAAAACTTTATTAAAAAAAGTAACTTTTACTTGTATAAAAAGAATAGGTTATTTAGATAAAGAATTTGATGAAAAAGTTAATAAATTAAAAAAAGATTTTAATTGCAATATTGAAATTATAGAAATGCCTTATCTAGATATATCTTCAACAATGATAAGACAAAGATTTAAAAATGATTTATCTATTAAATATATGGTTGACTCTAATGTATTAGATTATATAAATAAATATAATCTTTATAAAAAGTAGGTGGATATGAGTAGATATAAAAAAATATTAAATGAATTAAAACAAATTGATAAATATAGATATAAGCATTCTATAGGTGTAATGAATACAGCAGTTAAGTTATGTAAAATATATAATGAAGATATTGAAAAGATGAAAATTGCAGCTATTTTACATGATTATGCAAAAATATATAGTAATGAAAAACTAAGAGAATTAGTTGCAAAATTTAATTTAAATTTAGATGATATAATAATAAATACAAAAGATTTAGCTCATGGACCAGTAGCAGCTGAATTAATTAAAAATCGTTTTAATATAAAAGACAAAAAAATCTTAAATGCTATTAGATACCATACATTTACTAATAGAAATATGACTGATTTTGATATCATATTATATCTAGCAGATATGATTGAACCTAATAGAGCAAATTTTAAAGACAAAAATAAAATAAGACATTTATGTTTTAATAAGCAATTAAAAAAAGCAATGGTAGTTGCTTTAAATAGGTCTTTAAAATATATAATTGATAAAAATGAAAAAATATATATAGAATCTGTAATTTTGAGAAATAAGCTTATAGATCAAATATAAAGGAGGTTTATTAATGGATAAAATTAAAAAGTTGGCAATACAAGCTGCTAAAATATTAAATAAAAAAAATGGTGTAGATATTAAATTATTAGATTTAAAAGGTAAGTTACCTTATACTGATTATTTAATTTTAGCTACTGGCGTTTCTAATCGTCATGTCTCAGCTTTATCAAAATATATTAAAGATAAATTAGCAAAAGAAAAAGTTAAGCTTAATCAAACTGAAGGTAATAAAGAATCTGGTTGGATTATAGTTGACTATTTCGATTTTATAGTCCATATTTTTGATAAAGAAAAACGAGAATTTTATAATTTAGATAAAATTTATGCAGATGCAAAAAAAATAGATATTGACTTTTAAATATATTTTAGATAAAATATACTAAAAATAACAATCTAGAAGTAGTAAACTACAAACATTTCGTAGAGAATTGATGGTTGGTGAAAATCAATAATGTAACTAGTTGAACTTGTCTTTAATGTATAGGTTAGTAACCTTTAAAAACTTATGAGGACTTAGGTCAAAATAGAGTGGTACCACGGTTAATCCCGTCTCTATGTAATAGGTACCGTTTTTATTTTTTTGAAAGAGGGGTATTATGACGTATAATTTTAGTAAAATTGAAAAAAAATGGCAAAACAAGTGGGATGATAGCAATATACACAAAACTACGCAAAGTGATGATAAAGAAAAATATTATTGTTTAGAAATGTTTCCTTATCCATCAGGTAAATTACATATGGGTCATGTAAGAAATTATTCAATTGGAGATGTTATCGCAAGATTTAAAACAATGAATGGTAAAAATGTTTTACATCCAATAGGATGGGATTCATTTGGTTTACCAGCAGAAAATGCTGCGATAAAAAATGATATACATCCAGATATATGGACTAATCAAAATATTAATGAAATGAAAGATCAATTAAAAGAATTAGGAATTTCGTATGATTGGGATAGAGAAGTTGCAACTTCATCACCTGATTATTATAAATGGACACAATGGATTTTTTTACAGTTATATAAAAATGATTTAGCATACAAAACAAAATCAGCTGTAAATTGGTGTACTAGTTGCGAAACTGTTTTAGCAAATGAGCAAGTTGTTGATGGACTATGTGAAAGATGCGACAGTGATGTAGATAAAAAAGATTTATCTCAATGGTATTTTAAGATAACTGAATATGCTGATGAGTTACTTGAAGATCTTAAAACTTTAGATGGTTGGCCTGAAAAAGTTAAATCTATGCAAGCAAATTGGATAGGAAAAAGTTATGGTGCAGAAGTTGACTTTAATATTAAATCAACTGATAAAGAATTAAAAGTCTTTACTACAAGGCCTGATACATTATTCGGAGCAACATTTATGGTTTTAGCACCTAAACATCCTTATGTTAAAGATTTAGTAAAAGGAACAAAATATGAAAATAAAGTAAATGATTTTATTGAAGAGATAAATAAGCTTTCTGATATCGATAGACAATCAACTAATCTTGACAAAAAAGGATTATTTATTGGAAAACACGCTATTAATCCAGTAAATGGAAAACAAATCCCAATTTATATTGCTAATTATGTAATGATGGATTACGGTACTGGAGCGATAATGGCAGTTCCTGCACACGATCAACGAGACTTTGAATTTGCTAAGAAATATGATATTGATATTGTTCCTGTAATTAAACCTAAGGACGAATCAATAGATATAAATAATTTAAAAGAAGCTTACAGCGAACCAGGAGTTATGATAAATTCAGAAAAGTTTAATGGTTTAAAAAATCAGGAAGCTATTGAAAAAATGAGTGATTATTTAGCCAAAGAAAATATTGGTAAAAAAACAACTAACTTTAAATTAAGAGATTGGTTAATATCTAGACAAAGATACTGGGGAACGCCTATACCGATAGTTTATTGTGAAGATTGTGGCGAAGTTCCAGTTGATGAAAAAGATTTACCTGTAACTTTACCAAAAGATGTAGAATTTACTGGTAAAGGAAAATCTCCTTTAATAACATCTGAAAAATTTAAAAACGCTACTTGTCCTAAATGTGGTAAAACTGCAACAAGAGAAGTAGATACAATGGATACTTTTGTAGATTCATCATGGTATTTCTTAAGATACACTGACCCTACGAATGATAAAAAGATATTTGACTATGATAAAGGGGACTATTGGATGAATGTAGATCAATATATTGGTGGAGTTGAACACGCTATACTTCATTTATTATATGCTAGATTCTTTACAAAAGTCTTATATAAGCAAGATATAGCACCTGTAAATGAACCATTTGAAAACTTATTAACTCAAGGTATGGTTTTAAAAGATGGTTCAAAAATGTCAAAATCAAAGGGGAACGTTGTTAGTCCAAAAGAAATTATAGAAAAATATGGTACTGATACAGCTAGATTATTTGTATTATTTGCTGCACCACCTGAAAGAGATTTAGAATGGAGTGCAGATGGAGTAGAAGGTGCATTCAAATTTATAAATAGAGTATGGAGACTTGTTTCAGATGTAAAAGATGACTTAAATGATGGGAAAATTAATATTAAATGCGATTTTGATAAAAAACTTAACTTTAAATTAAATAAAGTAATTAAAGATGTAACACATGATATTGAAACAAGATATAATTTTAATACTGCAATTGCATTTATTATGGAATTAGTTAATACTTCTTATAAATATAAACAAAATTTAGATGTTATCAACCCTTCATTAATGAATAAAGTTGTTGAATCAATTTTAAAAATGTTAGCTCCTTTTACACCTCATGTTTGTGAAGAACTTTGGGAAATGATTGGAAATGAAGGATCTATCCATAATGAAAATTGGCCAGAATTTGATGAAAAAGCTTTAGTTAAAGATGAAATTGAAATTGTTATTCAAATAAATGGAAAAGTTAGAGAAAAAATTAAAGTAGATTCTGAAATAACTAAAGATCAATTAGAAAAAGTAGTTAAAAATCATAAAAACATTCAAAAATATATTAATGGAAAAAATATAATAAAAACAATAGTTGTTCCTAAAAAATTAGTTAACTTAGTAGTAAAGTAGGTAATTATATGAATGAAAAATTATTAAATAAATTTATACCTATAGTAAAAGGTATTGCTAAAACTTTTGGCAGTAATTGTGAAGTGGTATTACATGATTTTAAAAATTTAAAAAATTCAATTATAACTATAGAAAATGGACATATTACAGGAAGAGATGAAAATAGTCCAATGACAGAGACATCAATACAACGTATTAGAAATAATAATATTGAATCTGATATAATAAGTTATTCTGAAAAAACTGCTGATGGGAGAATTTTAAAATCATCTACTATATTTATTAAAGATGAAAATGGTAAACATATTGGTTGTTTATGTATTAATTTTGATATAACTGATTTTATTGGAGCTAGAAAAATTTTAGATGATATGATAAAATTAGATGATATGAAAACAGAAAAAGAAATTAATAAAGTTAATGTGATTTTAAGTGATATAGTTAAAGAAGTTATTGATAGTTTTGGTAAACCCGTTACTTATTTATCAAAGCAAGAAAAAGTATTAATTGTTCAAAAATTAGATAATCAAGGCGCCTTTTTAATAAAAGGTGCTATCGATTATGTTGCTGAGGTACTTCATGTATCTAAGTATACTATATATAATTATTTAGATGAAGTTAAGGAGGAGAAATAATGAGTCTAGAAAATGTTAGTACAAAGAAAGCTCCAGCTGCAGTTGGTCCTTATTCACAGGCTATGAAAGCAGGTAATTTTGTTTATGTATCAGGTCAATTACCTATGGATGCTGATACTAAAGAACTTATTAAAGATGATATTCAAAAACAAACTCGCAAGTCATTAGAAAATGCAAAAGCTATATTAGAAGAAGCAGGTAGTTGTTTAGAAAATGTAGTAAAAACTACTGTTTTTTTAAAAAATATGGACGATTTTTCAAAAATGAATGAAATATATGGTGAATTTTTCGATACTCATAAACCAGCAAGAGCTGCTGTTGAAGTTGCAAAACTTCCACTAGGAGCTGACATTGAAATTCAAATGGTAGCATATTTAGATTAATTTTAAGCCTCTTAAAGAGGCTTTCTTATTTTAAGGAGTAAATTATGTCTTTGTTATACGAAAGTAAGTTTATAACTTCTATAGTTTTTTTTATTTCTATATATATTATAACTCAGATTTTAAATTTCATTATAAACAAAAGAATTAATAACGTAAAGAAAAAACATCTTTTAAGAAAATGGCTTTATTATTTTATGGTTATTACTTTCATATTATTTTCATTTGAATTATGGAGTAATAATAATATATCAATTACAACAATTTTAGGATATATTTCTGCTGGTCTAGCTTTAGCTTTACATCAGGTTTTATTAAATATTGCTGGCTGGTTATTAATTATATTTAGAAAACCTTATAATATTGGTGACCGAATTGAAAGAAACAATATTGTAGGAGATGTAATAGATATTAGAATGTTTTATACTGTAGTGATGGAAGTAGGTAACTGGGTTGAAAAAAATCAATCTACTGGGCGTATTATAAATATTCCAAATGGTAAGATATTTACAGAATTTACTTTTAATTATACTATTGAGTTTGATGCAATTTGGGATGAAATAAATATATTATTAACTTTTGATAGTAATTATAAAAAAGCTGAAAAAATAATAAAAAAAATTCTTAATGATACTTCTAACAAAAAATTTTTAGAACAAATTTCAAATAATCAAGAAAAAATGTCAAAAAAATATGCCTTAAAACAAGGTAAATTAACTCCTATTACTTATATTGATATAAAAGAAAGTGGTATATCATTTCAATTAAGGTATTTAGTCCCTGTCAGATTACAAAGAAAAAAACACGATTTAATTAACAGAAAAATATTAGATAGATTTAATGAAGAAAGTGATATAGAATTTGCATATCCTTCTCGAAGTATTTATTATAAGAAAAAACCGACTAATGATTAAGTCGGTTTTTTTGTTGAAAATATTATATTAACCAGCACAAGTCCCATTAGGTACTTCTTTATTTGGAACAGCTAAAACTGGATTTATTTTATTTTCATATCCTAAATCAAATAACATTCCATGTGATTTAACTCCAAACATTTCTTTAGGTTTTAAATTAACAACAAATAATGCTTGTAAACCTTCTATTTCTTGAGGATTCTCTCTTTCATTTTTTATACTCGCTACAATTAATCTTTTAAACTCACCAAAATCTACAGTTAATTTCACTAAATTATCTGATTCACCAATATCTATAACAGATAATATTTCCCCAACTCTTATGTCAATCTTTTGAAAATCATTATAACTTATTTCATCTTTAATTTCAATAGATTTAAAATCACTCATATAAGCCCTCCTAATATAATTATAGAAATATTTGATATCTATATTTTAACATTTATTTATTAATTTAAAAAGTATTTATAAAAATTATATATCGTGCATAAATTACCAATTATAAAAAGTGTACTCAGATTTTTTATTTTAATATATTTTTATGTTACAATTAAAATAAATAAGGGTATAATATTATTAATAGAAGGGGTAGTTTATGAAATGGTTTAAAAAAAATAAGAAGAAAAACAATAATGATGCTAAAATAAAAAAGCTGAAAACTATTCAAGATAAATCTGCTAATTTTTCTCATACAATAACTGATAAAATAACAAAATTTTCTTTTTTAATGGATGAAACTTTTTTAGAATTAAAAGAAATTTCTAAAGATCTAGATGCTACTTCAGAAATATCTTCTAAACAAGAAAATCAATTCTTAGAATTTAAAAAAATTTATGAAAATGTAAGTAATAAATTTGACTTAACTCATGAGTCGTTTGATAAAATTCAAAATGAAATTAATAAGTCAAATGCAAATTTAGTTGATTACTATGATAATATTACAAATAATATTGAAACATTTAATCAACTACGTGGTAAACTTTCTGATATGAATAACGAAGTGAATAATTTAGACCAAGCTACTAATGAATCTAAAGAAATGGTTGATGAAGTTTTAGATATTAGTTCTCAAACAAATTTACTTGCCTTAAATGCATCAATAGAAGCAGCAAGAGCTGGTGAGGCAGGAAAAGGTTTCGCTGTTGTTGCAGATGAAATTAGAAAACTCTCTATTCAAACTGATGAAATTGGTAATAAACTTGTTGACAGAATAACTAACATGTCTAATGTATCTAAAAATACTCAAAAAGAAATAAAAAATATGATAGAAGAAATAAATCAATTAGGTCAATCTATTGAAAAAAGTTTGAATAATTTAGAAATTGTGAAAGAAGCTTTTAATAAAATAGTAAATTTATCAGACGAAAGTATACAAATTTCTGAAGAAACTCAAAATTTATTTAAAAATTCAGTTGATTTACTTGATAATCTAAGCAAATCAGTAGCTAATGTTTCTAAAAATATTAATAGCATCTCTGAAAGTATAAATACTAATGAGAAATCTTTATCAAAATTAGATAATAAAATTGACACTTTAGAATCCAAAAGTTTTGAATTTCATAATTTAATGCGTAAAGAAAATACTATTGTCATTGCATCAAGTCCATATCCTCCATATATTACTTTCAAAGATAATAAATTGAGTGGTATTGATGTAGATTTAATTAATAAAATTTTTGAACCAACAGATTACAATATTAAATTCTTTATATGTTCATGGGAAACTTCATTAAAAATGCTTCAATCAGGAGCAGTTGATATTATTCCTGCAATTTCTTATACTAAAGATAGAGAAGAAATAATGGATTTTTCTAAAGCATATCGAGAATATACTGAATATTGTTTTATTAGTAATAAAGATGACAATATTAAAATTGATTCCTTTAAAGACATTTTAAATTATAAAATAGGTTATTTATCAGGTTATAAATACTTTGATAAATTTGATAATAATATAGATTTAGCTAAAAGTGATTCTCCTAATGAAGAAATATTATTTGAAAATTTAATTAATAAAAATGTTGACTTAATTATAATGAATAAGTTATCAGCAATGGATTATATTGAAAATTCTAATCTTGAAAATAAAGTAGCTATAAGTAATTATTCTAAGAAAAATTATGAAGGTTCAGATTTTAGATTAGGTTTTTCTAAAGCAAACAATTTATCTGATATAAAAAAATATTTTAATAATCAAATTGATTAATTATAAGATAAGATTCTTTCTTATCTTTTTTTATTTTAAATATTTTTATAAATAATAATTTTTTTTATATAATAGTGATAGTAAATTAGGAGGAATATGAACAAAAAAATTTTATTATCATTTATTTTAATTATAGTATTTTTATTTACCATTAATTTATATACTAATAGTTTATTATATGATTCAAAAAATATACTTTTAGATAAAGAAATAAAAAATAAGCAAGTGAATTTTGAAATAAAAGATTTTCAAAATTATCAATTAATTGCTTATAAAATTGATGCATTAAATTATAAGATATTTTTAAATGATACATTAATTGGCCAAGTTACAAAGCAAGAAAAAGTAATAGGTAATATGGCTTCAAAAGCAAATATATACGATATACCTAAAAATATTTTAAAAGAAAATAATCAAATAAGAATTGAATTTGGAAAATTTTATGATAATACTAAATTAAATCATCCTTTAATTATAACAAATAATAATCAGGCCGTAAAAATAAAAAATGCTGTTTTCTTTTTTCAAAATCTACCATTTTATATTTTGTTATCTACAATAATTTTATTTTTACTCTTTTATTTGTTATTTGTTATTTTTAATAAAAAATTAGATTCTTATAATAAGTATTATATTATTGCTATTTTTATTTTTGGATTACAATTCATTGAGCTTTTCAATCCAACTATTTTAAATATTTCCATGCTGGTTTATAAAAAAATATTCGTGATTTCAATATGGGGCTTTTTATTATTCCTTGGTATAGCTTTATATAAGGAATTTAAATTTAAAATAATTAAAATACTTAATATAATTAATTTTATTTCACTAATTATTATAATTTTACCGAATAATTTAGATGCTTTTTCTTTGATATATGAAAAACTAATTATTTTTCTATTTATTTCTAATTTAGTAATATGGATGTCTATAATTATAAAAGGAGATTTTAGAAATTTAAGAGTCAAATTATTTAAATATAGCTTAGCTTTATTAATATTTTGCAATTTATATGACTTATATATGTTTACTAAAAATAAATCCTATATTAGTTTTGGAATATATAGTTTTATATTTTTTATTTTCATTTTGATATTTCTTATTTTAATTGATTATATAAATAAAATGAATGAATTAATTCAAAAAGAAAAGTATGCAAATGAAATGTATCAAAAAGCAATCAAAGATGATCTAACAGGTTGTTTTACATATGAATATTTAAAAGATAAGGTTAATGAAGATAAGCTACCATATAATTTAGTAATAATCGATTTAGACAATTTTAAAAAAATTAATGACACTTTAGGACATCAGGTAGGTGACCAAATACTTACTAAATTTGTTTCAATTACTAAAAAATATTTGAAATCAGATGAAATTTTAGCGAGATATGGTGGGGACGAATTTATAATAGCTTCTAAAAATAATGATATTGATTCAAGAATAAAAAAAATATCTGAAATTTATAACAGTTTAAATATTTATGATACTTCAATTGATTTCTCAATATCAGTTGGAATCTCAAAATTTAATGAATACATTCCAATAGAAAAAGGTTTTAAAATTACTGATTCTAAATTATTAAAAGCAAAAAGAGAAGGAAAATCAAAAATCATTAAATAAATGGAACTTTTTGCTAGATCAATCGTCTTATTAATAGAAAGAGAGGTGAAAATGTGTCTGATCTTGAAATCAAGTTAATAAAAAAAGCTAGTAATGGTGATATTAAAGCTTTTGAACAGTTAATAAAAAAATATCAGAAATATGCATATAATATTTCACTTAAGTATATGAAAGATACACAAGATGCTCAAGATGTAACTCAAGATGCTTTAATAAAAATATATAAAAATTTAAATAACTTTAATATGAATTCTAAGTTTAGTACTTGGTTGTATCGAATAGTTGTTAACACTTCAAAAGATGCATTAAAAAAACGAAATAAAAAACAAGATGAAATTGATATTGATTCAGAATATGAAAATTCAAGATTACAAGATTTAAAATATGAACCATTAAAAGAAATGGAAAATAAAGTTTTAAAGAAGAAATTAGAAGATGCTATTGATATTCTAGATTTAAAATACAGAGAAGTAATTATTTTATGTGATCAAAAAGATTTCAGTTATGAAGAAATTTCGAAGATTCTTGATATTCCTATTGGTACAGTTAGATCAAGAATAAGTAGAGGAAGAAAAAAATTAAGAAAAATTATAAATAAATCAGAAATAATATGAAAGGAGGTTTATATGAATTGTAAAGAAGCTCAAAAATATATTTCCTCATTAGTTGATTTAGAACTTGATGAAAAAAAAGAAAATGAACTATTAGTTCATATTGATCATTGTTCTGAATGTAAAAGGATATATAAAGAAGAAAAAAATATAAAAGAACAGATAAACAATTTTCAACTAGATGAATTACCTAATAATTTTAATAAAAACTTAAATAAAAAATTAAAAAAGGAAGAAAATTCAAATAGATTAATGTTATTTGCTAAAAGATATAAAAAATATATAGCTATAGCCGCAGTATTTATATTTGCTGTAATATTAGTTAATCAAAATTTTTTAAAAGGCTCATATCAAACTACTTCTGAAACTGTCAAAGAAGAAGCTGCCTTTGATTCAAATACAAAGGTTGAAAGAAGTGTTAATACTAGTAAAACTAAAAGCGATCCAAAAACTTTTACAACAGATAACTTAGAGACTAATAATAAAGAAAGTAAATCAAGATACAAAGAACAAAGAGTTATAATTAAAAATGGAACAGTTAATATTGATATACTTGATTATAATAAAATGATTGAAAAATTAAAATCATATTTAGATTCTAATAATGGATATATTAGTAATCTTAATTCATATAAAAATGATGACTATATGAATGGTTCAATAGATATAAAAATTGATTATAATAAATTTGATAAAACATATCAATTTATTAAATCTCTTGGTAAAGTGAATAACTCAAATATAAATACACAGGATATAACAAATCAATATAGAGACCTAGTTAGTGAAGTTGAAACATTAAAAATAACACAAAATAGATTACAAAAATTATTGAATAAAAGTGATAAAATAGAAGATATTTTAAGAGTAGAAAATGAATTAACTAGAATTAGGACAAGACTAGAAAAATTACAAGGTCAGATAAAAAAATGGGAAAGATTAAGTGACTATTCAAGTATATCAATAACTTTTAAAGAAGTAGAATCACTTAATGTAAAAATTAATCCAGTTGATAAAAATTTAATTTCAAAGATAAAACAAAATTTTTATAAAAATATTAATCAAGTTAAAAAGCTATTTGAAAATTTAGTTTTATTCATCGCATCTAATATTATTTATATTTTTATAATTTTAACTTTTTTAATTATAATAAAAAAATCTATAGGAGGTAAAAATGAAAAAAATTAGTATAGTTTTATTAATGTTGGTATTAGTTACATCTATATTTATTATTGATAATAATGATTTAATGTCAAACAAAGTTTATGCACAAGAAAGTGAAAATATTGAAAAATCTAGCTTAGAAGTTAATGGAAATGCAACTATTGAAGTCAAACCTGATGTAGCGTATATAAATATAGGGGTTAGATCAGAAGATAAAAATTCTTTAAAAGCGCAAGAAAATAATAAAGAAAAAATGAATAAAATAATTAAGGAATTAAAAGATTTTGGTCTAACTGATCAAGATATGGAAACTAACTATTATTCAATAAATAAAAGATATAATTATTTAAAAGATAATAAAAAAGAAACATATTATGTAGTAAGTAATCAATTAAAATTAACTATAACAGATTTAGATACTATAGGAAAATTAATTGATTTAAGTACAAAAGCAGGTGCTAATGACATAAACTCAATTAGATATGATTTAAAAAATGATAAAAAACATTATAACGAAGCATTAAAATTAGCAATGGACGATGCTAAAACTAAAGCAACAGCAATTTTAGAAAATATTGATGCAGAAGTTACTAAACCAGTTAAAATTATAGAACATAGTAATAACCAAGGTATTTATAGAGATAATACAGCAGACTACATGGCAAAAGAAGCAACTAGTCAATCAACGCCGATTAAAGAAAACAATATATCAATTAAAGCTAGATTAAAAGTGATTTATGAATATTAATATAGTTAAGAAAATCTTCTGAGAAATCAGGAGATTTTTTATTTGACAAAACTAGATTATCGTACTATAATGTACATGAGAGGAAGTGATGGTATATGAGCGAACAATATTGTACAGTTATGGAAGCTTCAAAAAAAATTGATGTTCATCCTAAAACAATAAGAAGATATATTTATGATGGAAAATTATCTGCCAAAAAAATTGGTAGACAATGGCGAGTTGATGAAGAATCTATAAATGAATTTTTAAATGGACCAAGTAATTCTTGTTCTAACTGTGAAAGTAAAGATGATTTTTGTGTATTTATGGATAGCGATTCCTTTGAATCTGATGATTTAATTCAAATATGTTCAATAGTAGATATATTTATAAAAGATAGCGAAACACTTACATCTATCTTAAATAAAATAAATCAAATTATTACAAATTATGACAAGGAAGAAAAGTTTAAATATAACTATATTTATGATAATAATTTAAATAAAACAAGACTTATTTTTTGGGGCAATCCTAAATTTATAAAAATAATTACAAATAATCTTGAAGATTATTTATAACATAAAAGGAGGAAATATGGATAAAAAAATTAAATTGCATATTTTAGATATGACTTGTGCTGCATGTTCACAAAAAGTTGAAAACGAACTAAATAAACTAGATAGTGTAAAAAATGCAAACGTTAATTTATCAACTGAAAAAGCTACTATAAATTATGATTCTAGTAAGGTTAAACCTAGTGAATTAGTTGAAACTGTAAAAAATACAGGTTATGGAGTAAAAGAAGAAACAATTGAATTAGAAATTGAAGACATGACCTGAGCTTCTTGTACTCAACGCGTTGGTAACGCGTTAGAAAATATGGACGGAGTTTTAGAAGCTTCTGCTAATATTGCTACTAATGTTGCAACAATACATTATATAGGAGATAAAGTACTCGAGGATTTTGAAAAAGTTATTAACAATGCAGGATATACAGTATCAAAAAAACAATCTAAAGTAAGTGAAGATAAAGAAAATAAGGAAGAACAAAAGGTAAAAAAAGCTAAGAAAAAGATGCTTTTAAGTTGGGCTTTGACAATCCCAATATTACTATGGATGATACCAGAAATGGTTTTTGGAATTGCATTTCCAAATATGACTATTTATAAATTAGGAATGATTGGCCTAGCTATCCCAATTTTAGCTGTTATAGGTAGAAAAACATATGTAATGGCATATAGATCAGTTACTCATGGTGGAGCTAATATGGACGTATTAATAGCCATGGGAACATTCGCAGCATTCATAACAGGGCCACTAAGTTTTTTTACTCCAATTGAAAGTTATGCTGGTGTCGCTGGTATGATTATGACTTTTCATTTAACAGGTAAATATATTGAACAACGTGCTAAAGGTAAGGCTTCAGAGGCTATTAAAAAACTATTAGAACTTGGAGCCAAAACAGCTGTTGTAGAAAAAAATGGTAAAACTGTTGAGATACCAATAGATGAAGTAAAAGTTGGAGATGTTTTAATTGTTAAACCAGGCGGGAAAATACCTACAGACGGTATTATTCTAGAAGGAAAAACTTCAATTGATGAATCAATGGCCACAGGTGAATCTATGCCAGTTGTAAAATCAAAAGATGATGAGGTAATTGGTGGTACAATTAATCAAAAAGGTTCAATTAAAGTAAAAGCTACCAAAGTAGGAAAAGATACTTTCTTATCTCAAGTTATTAAAATGGTAGAGGAAGCACAAGGTACAAAAGTACCTATACAAGCATTTGCAGATCGTATCACGAGTATATTTGCTCCTACTGTTTTATTAATAGCATTGTTTACTTTTATTGCTTGGTTAATTTTCCCAGAATCTTTAAATAAAGTAACAATTTGGGCCTCAAATTTCATTCCTTGGGTTAAACCTGGCTTAGGAACTTGGACAGCTGCTATATTTGCTACAGTTGCCGTTTTAGTAATAGCTTGTCCATGTGCTTTAGGTTTAGCAACACCAACTGCTTTAATGGTAGGAACAGGTATGGGAGCAGAAAATGGTGTACTTATTAGAAAAGGGGAAGCTATACAAGTTTTAAAAGAAATTCATACTATAGTTTTTGATAAAACCGGTACAATTACTAAAGGTAGTCCAGAAGTTACAGATATATATAATGTTAATGATAGTGACTTTTTAGCATATGCTGCTAGTGTAGAAAAAAATTCAGAACATCCATTAGGAGAATCGATTGTTAAGTATGCAAAAGAAAATAATCATTCTTTAAAAGAAATTAAATCTTTTGAATCAATAACAGGTCATGGTGTAAAAGCTAATATTGACAACAAGGAAGTTTTAGTAGGTAACAGAAAATTAATGCAAGACTTTGATATTGAAACTGATAAAGTAGAAGAAAAAATGGTAGGATTTGAAAAAGAAGCTAAAACATCAATGTTAGTTGCTATTGATAATAAAATTGAAGGAATAATCGCTGTAGCAGATCCTCTTAAAGAAGATTCTGTAAAAGCAATTAAAGGTTTAAGAAAATTAGGACTTGAAACTGTAATGATTACTGGAGATAATAAACATACTGCTAAAGCTATAGCTTCTAAAGTTGGTATTGACCATGTAGTATCAGAAGTTTTACCTGACGGTAAAGTCGATAATGTTAAAAAACTACAAGATAAATATGGTAAAATAGCAATGGTTGGAGATGGAATTAATGATGCACCAGCCTTAACTCAAGCTGACGTTGGAATAGCTATAGGTACTGGTACAGACATAGCTATTGAATCATCTGATGTTACAATAGTTCAAGGTAAATTATCATCAGTTATAACGGCCGTTAAATTATCAAGAGAAACATTTAAAAAGATAAAGCAGAACCTATTTTGGGCATTTATATATAATACTGTTATGATCCCAGTAGCAATTCTTGGTCTATTACATCCATTAATTGCTGAAAGTGCAATGGCATTTAGTTCTGTTAGTGTAGTTACAAATGCAAACTTATTAAGAAAAGCAGATATTAAACCGGAAGTATAAAGGAGGAACTATGAAAAAAGAAATACTTATTGAAGGAATGATGTGTTCACATTGTGAAAAGGCAGTAAAAGAATCTTTATCAAAAATTAGTAGTATTGATGAAATAAAAGTTAATGCTGATAATGATAAAGCAGAGATTATATCAAAAACAAATATAGCTGATGACAAAATTAAAGAAGCTATAAAAGAAGCTGGATATAAAGTAAATAAAATTAATAATTATAACTAAAATTAATTGAATACATTAGTATATTTGACAACTTAAAGAAACAAATATATAATTAATAAAAAGAATTTAAGGGGTGAAAAAGAAAATGTATTCAAAAAGTGAAATTGGACAAAATGCTGGACTTGTTTGGGAAACTCTTAATGAATTGGAAAATGCAAATTTATCTAATTTAAAACAAAGTACCAAACTTTCTAGAACAAAGCTTTTATTAGCAATTGGTTGGTTACTTAGAGAAGATAAGATTAAACAAAGTGATGATGAAAGTCGTTCAGTAGTATTTGAGTGTATTTAATAAAAGCCCTTAGTTGGGCTTTTATTTTTTTATAATTTCTTTTGTTAATTTAATAGTATCTTTCATTTTTTTATTTATATTTTCAGGTAAAAATTCATAATTTTTTTCACTTAATAAAATTTTATAATTATATTTATTTTCATCATAATATCTATAAACCCATGTAGGATGAAAATTAACATTTTTTAAATCAGTTTTCCCATTTAAAAAATTTTTTTCAAGATCTATTTCTAAAATAATACTACTATCTCTATACTTATCACGCTGATTAGAAATGAAATTTCCCAATGAGTATATAACAAATTTCCTTTTATTATTTACATTATATTTTTCCATTGGTTGTAATACATGTGGATGAGATCCTAAAACAACATCAAACCCATTATCAAATAACCAACTAACTAATTCTTTTTGATAGTTATTAGGATAAGTTTTATATTCATTACCAAAATGAAGATAAATTATTTTAAAATCTACTTCTTTATTATCTACTTTTTTAAGATCTTCTTTTATTAAATCTTTATCAATAAGATTTACTAAATAATCTTTATTATTTGGAATAGGTATACCATTTGTTCCGTAAGTATAAGAAAAAAATGCTAAATTAATACCTTTTTTGTTAATTAGTAGGGGATAATTTTTTCTTTCTTTACTATTTGATGTTCCAATATAATTTAAATTGCTTTTATTAATAGTATCGATTGTATTAAGTACTCCATTTTCAAGTTTATCTAAAGAATGATTATTAGCAGTATTTAAAATAGTAAAACCAGAATCCTTTAAATTTTTAGCTAAAATTTTAGGAGCATTAAACATAGGATACCCACTATAATTATGTTCTTTACCAGCTAATGTTGTTTCTAAATTGCCAATAGTTATATCACCTTTTTTTAAAATTGGTGAAACTTCATCAAAAAAATGAGAATAATCATGTCCATTTTGAAACTCTCCAGCTTTAATTTGTGGTAAATGCATCATAATATCTCCTACAGCCATTAATTTAACTTCCTTTTTAAAATTTGAAGGTATAAATATGCTTGTAATTATATTTATATATATTAGTGTTGTAATTAATAATTTCATTTTAATCTCCTTTCTGTATAATTATACTACAAAATAATAGAATTGAGAAATAATTTTACCTATTAATTTATATTAATATGTGATAAAATTAATATTGTATGTAAGGAGGAAATATGAAAATTTTAAAAAAGGTAAATAATAAAAATATTAATCAAATAGATTATATTTATAAAAGAAATATTGAAGAAATTTTAAATAATGGATTTAGTGATAAAAATCAAAATGTTCGACCTGAATATAAAGATGGTACTAAAGCTTATACTAAATTTATTACACAAGTAGTAGAAGTTTATAATATTAATAAAAATGAATTTCCTATAACTAATTTAAGACCGACTGCTTGGAAATCAGGAATTAAAGAAGTATTATGGATTTACCAAGATCAATCTAATGATTTAGATTTACTTAAAGAAAAACATAATATTACTTGGTGGGATGAATGGGATATCGGTAATAGAACAATAGGTCAAAGATATGGAGCAACAATAAATACTTATGATTTAATGAATAAGTTACTTAATAATCTAGAAAAAAAACCTTATAGTAGAAGACATATTATAAATATGTGGCAAGAAAAAGACTTTGAAAAAAAGGGTTTAAAACCTTGTGCTTTTATGATTGAAGTGAGTATAAGAGATGAATTTTTAGATTTAAGTTTAACACAAAGATCAAATGATTATTTAATGGCTGGACATATCAATAAAATTCAATATGTAGCACTTCAAATGATGATAGCTAAACATATTGGTTTAAAACCAGGCAAATTTTTACACAAAGTACAAAATCTTCATATATATGATAGACATTTTGATAATGCCAAAAAACTTATTAAAAGATATGAAAAAAATCCTAATATGAAACAACCTAAATTAATATTAGATACTGATAAAACTAATTTTTATGAATTTAGCATTAAAGATTTTAAAATAAAAGACTACGATCCACTAGATAAAATGAAAAGATTAGAAATAGCAATATAGGAGTGAAAATATGAAAATGATTGTTGCAATGACTTTAGATCATGGAATTGGAAAAGATAACAATTTACTTTGTTATTTAAAAAGCGATTTATTATTTTTTAAAAATAAAACACTTAATTCTGTTGTTATTATGGGAAGAAAAACTTTTGAATCACTTCCTAATGGACCACTTAAAAATCGTACCAATTTAGTATTAACAAGAGATAAGACTTATAATAAAAAAGGTATAGAAGTTTTTAATAATAAAAAAGAGATTCTAGAATATGTAGATGAAAATTTTAATAATAAAGATGTCTATATTATTGGAGGAGCTTCTATTTATAAACAATTTTTAGAAGATATTGATACTTTATATATAACTTATTATCTTAAAAAATTTGAAGCTGATACTTATTTTCCAACTTTTGAAGATAAATTTAAATTAATAGAAGTTAATAAAACACATAAGGATTTAATCAAAAAAGATCAGATAAAAGTTCCACATGTTTATACAACTTTTAAAAAAAGATAAGAGAAAGGATTTTATGAAATATAGAAAAGTCCCTAAAACTGGAGACAAGATTTCTACTTTAGGTTATGGATGTATGAGATTTCCTGGAGCTATTCCATCAGTAAATATAAATGAAAAAAAAGCAACGAAACAACTTTTATTAGCTATTGATAAAGGAATAAATTATTTTGATACGGCATGGCCATATCACGCTGGAAATAGCGAGACATTTTTAGGAAATTTTCTAGATAAATATAATTTACGTAATGATATATATTTAGCTACCAAATTACCTCATTGGTTAACTAGTTCAAAAAAAGAAATGCATGAAATTTTAGATAATCAATTAGCTAAATTAAAAACTGATTATATAGATTATTATCTTGTTCATAACTTAAATTTAGAAAAATGGAAGAAGGCTAAAAATAATGGAGTAATTAAGTTTTTAAATGAAGCAAAAAAATTAGGTAAAATTAAATATACTGGTTTTTCTTTTCATGGTGATAGTAAAAATTTTCATAAAATCATTGATGATTATAATTGGGAAATGTGTCAAATTCAATATAATTATTTGGACATTGAAAATCAAGCTGGTAAAAAAGGACTTAAATATGCTTATAATAAAGATATAGCTGTTTTTATTATGGAGCCTTTAAGAGGAGGAAATTTATCTAAAGAATTTCCTAAATCTATAAAAAGAATTACAAAAAAATCTAATAAAAATTATTCTCCTACAGAATGGTCTTTAAGGTGGTTATACAATCACAAAGAAATTACTTGCGTTTTATCAGGGATGACTGAAAAAAATCATATTATTGAAAATTGTAAAATTGCAGATACTTCTGATAAATTAAGTATGTCTAAAAATGATTTGAATATTATAAATAATATTCGAGAAAAATTTTTAAATTTAATGGAAATCGATTGCACTGGTTGTTATTATTGTATGCCTTGTCCATATGGAGTAAATATTCCTGGGTGTTTTGAATACTATAATGCCAAAAATGTATTTAATGACCTAGCAGCTAGAGTTCAATATTTTTCTTTAAATGGAATAAATCATTTAGCATCTGAATGTGTTAATTGTAAAGCATGTATTGAAAAATGTCCTCAAAATATAAATATTCCTAAAGAATTGGAAAAAGTTGAAAAAGATATGGAAAATATGTTTGGTAAAATAATTAAAATGTTATATACTATTATTATGAATAAATAAAAGAATAGTTGGTGATTTTATGTTAAAAAATAAAAAATTATATATATCCTTATTAATATTATTAATTATTTTTATAGGGGTAAGTATATTTTTTTCAATATCTTCTAATAATAAAAATTTAGACAGTGCTATTGAAATTAATAGCTCTATTAATGAAGGAAATATTGAACTCGATGGTAAGTGGAATTATATACCAAATAGATTAGCAACATACGATGAAATTATAAAAAATAAATACAAACCAATTAAAATTGATATACCTATGTCATGGAATGATAGATTAAATGATAAAAAAGGTACTTTTTATTTAAAAGTTAATAGTAATAAAAATATTAATACAAATTTGAGTTTGTATATTCAAAAAATATATAGTAATTATAAAGTTTTTATCAATGAAGATTTATATTATACAAGTGCTTTTAATAAGAATAAATTATTAAAAAAACATAATAATATAAGTTTAAATTCAAAAAAGAAAGATTTTTATGTTATTTTACAACTAGATAATTTCTTTTATAATTCACCTGGTATTAGAGAATCAATTTATTTAGGAACTAATAGAAATATTAATAATTTAATTAAATTTCATAATAATAATTCATTAATATTAACTGGTGCTTTTATTGTTTTATTTTTAATAACTTTAGTTATTTTAAAATTAAACAAAAATAAAAGAAATTTTTGGTTTTTTGTCTATTCTGTAATTTTAATAATAAGATTTTTATTAATAAAAGATAATCTAACATTTAATTCAATAAATAGCGATATTGTTATTAAAATTGAATATGTTTCAGCAAGTTTTTTATTATACGTTTTTCTAAATTTATATAATCAAATATATAATGAAAAATTTAATAAAATAATATTTAAAAAAATAAATTATTATTTAATTACTATTTCTAGTTTATTTCTGATTTTACCTATTAATTTATATATTATTTATGCAAATATTATTTTGCTATTATCTATTGTATTAGTTATCAGTTTTATATTATATAGTATCTTTTCTTTAAAAGAATCTAAAATAACTGACATACATCAAATTAATAATTTAGTTATTTTAAGTAGCTTTATTATTGCTTTATTTGCTATACACGACATTTTAAAAATACATTATAATATTGAATATATAAAATTAAATCTATTACCTTATAGTTTTATAATTATTTCAATTTTAATTTTATATATTATTTTAAAAGAAACTATTGATTATACAATTGTTAAAGAAAGAAACAAAAAATTATATTCTCTATTAGATAATACACCTTTAGGTATTTTAGAAGTAGATTTTAAAACTGATAAAATCAGATTTATAAACGAAAAACTAGAAAAAGATTATAAATTAACTGAAAAAAAATTAAATGATATTGAAATAAATCATTTTTTTAATGATCAATTTTGGGCTTTTTTAAAAAACAAACTAAAAGATGAGTCCCATATAAAGGGATATCAATTAGAATTTGATGATAAAGTATATCAAGTTAGTTTAAAAATAATGAATCAAAATAATAATAAAAAAATAATCATTTTATTTGATGATGTTACTGAAAAAAATGCTTATTCACATAAATTAGATGAAGTAATGAACACTTTAGAACAAAAAGTTAAAAAGCGTACTAAAACTTTACAAAAGTTTAAAGATATGGTTTTAGAGGTTAATAAAATAAATAATATCGCTCAATATAGTGAAGAAAAACTTTTAGCGAAAATATTTAATATTGCTATAAAAGTAATAGACAAAGCTGACTGTGGTTCTATTTATTATTACAAAGATGGTTTGATTCATTTTATTGAATCAAAAGGTCATAATATTGAACCCATAAATAAACTTCAATTAAATAAAGAAGATTTAAAAGTTCCTAAAAATAAAGTTGAGGTTTATAAAAATTTATCTAATAAAACTGATCCTGATTTTACTAAAAAACAAAGAAAAATATTTTTAGATAATGTAGTTCCTACTAAGGAAACATTAATTAAAGGAATATTTTTTAATAATAAATTAATTGGTGCTTTAACTGTAGAAATTAGTAAATCAAAAGAAGCTTCTTTTAGTGAAAATGATATAGAGCTTTTCGATATATATACTAATTTAATTAGTAGTTATTATGATAATTTTAAAAATCATAAATTAAAAGAGAACTTCTTGAAAGCAGAAAAAGAAGATCTTAAAAAAGAATTAAATATTGATAATTTAACAGGTTTATATAATAAAAAATATTTCTTTAATAAATTAAAACAATTTTGGAATCAAAGCATTATCAATTCCAAACCGATATCAATTATAATGATAGATATTGATAATTTTAAAAATTATAACGATAAATACGGTCATTTAGAAGGTGATAAAGCTTTAGAAAAAGTTGCCAATTCATTAAAACAATCTGCTAGAAGAGAAAATGACATAGTAGCTCGGTACGGTGGTGAGGAATTTATTGTTCTTTTTCCTAATACTTCAAATGATGATGCTACTAAATTAGCTGAAAAAATGCGAACTAGTGTACAAGATTTAGGAATAATTAATAAAGTAGATAAAGATAAAAATGTATTAACTATAAGTCTAGGAGTAGCTACTATTTTTCCATTATTTGCAGATAAAATTGATGATTTTATAAAAGCTGCTGATCAGCAATTATATAAATCTAAAGATAATGGAAGAAATCAAGTAAATTCTATAAAAATTAAGCATAAATAATTTTTTAAAATACTTGACTTGTATATTTATAAATGTTAGTATGTATTTAAATTAAATAAAATTTAAACCTCACCAGAAGAGGTTAGAGGTGCATCTTTTATTAGTAAAATATGGAGAGTGGAATCAAAGAAGTATTTGAAAGGAAAAGTTGCCGAAGATTTAAGTACCAAAGCTTAAATGCTGGGATTATATTGAATAAATATAATACTGTCATTATATGTAAATGATAATGTTGTGCTATCTCTGGAATGTTGAGGGTGTTTAAAGACACCTTGAAGTGTCTTTTTTTATTACATCCTTTATTATTGCGCAACAAATATAATAGAAAGGATGTTTTTTTATATGAAGAAAAAAAATGTAATAAAATTTGGCGGAGTAAGTTTAAAAAATTATAAAAGAGTAAAAAATACTGCAAAAATTATAAAACAAAACATTAAAAATGATTTAGTTGTGGTAATAAGTGCTATAGGTAATAGTACTAATGAACTAATAAAAGCTGGTAAAAAGGCTAAAAAAGGAATTATTGATATTAAAGAAATTAAGTCAATTCACATAAAAATATGTAATTATTTAAATATTGATTTTGATAAGTTAGTTCCATTATTAACGAAATTAGAAAAAGAACTAGAATTGATTAAAAAAAATAATGAGTTAAACAACAAAGATTTAGATTTATTAATGAGTTTTGGCGAAAGATTATCTGTTATTGTTTTAAGTAGTTACTTAAATGAACTAAATATAAATGCTAAAGCTTTTAATAGTTGGGAAATAGGACTTTTTACAAATTCAGAATTTGGTAGTAGTGAAATATTAGAAACAAGTAGAGAAAATATCAATAAAAACATTAATAAAATATTATCAAAAGATATTTTACCTATAGTAACAGGTTTTATTGGTAAAGACACAAATGATAATATTACAACTTTAGGAAGAGGAGGATCTGATCTATCAGCATCTTATATTGCAAGTTCAATTAATGCAGACCAAATAATTTTATGGAAAGATGTGAAAGGTATTTTATCTTCAAATCCAACTTTAGTTAAAGACACCAAAAAATTAAATACTATTTCATTTAAGGAAGCTTCGGAAATGGCTTATTATGGAGCAGAAGTTCTACATCCTCAAGCTTTATTTCCTGCTATTGAAAAGGATATAGAAGTTAAAATTAAAAACTTTTTAGAACCTGAATCTAGTGGAACAATTATAACTAATAAAGTAAATACAGAATCTAAAATTAGAACTATATCATATCAAAAAGATATTACAATGGTGCATATTGAATCTAGAAGAATGTTAGGCCATTATGGCTTTTTAGCAAAAGTTTTTGAAATATTTGATAAATTAAAAATTTCTGTAGATATGATATCTACAAGTGAAGTAAGTATATCATTAACTCTTGATAATAGTCATGATTTAATTGAACTTAAAGAAAATTTATCCAAATTTGCTATTGTTAAAATTTTTGAAAATCAAAGCATAATTAGTTTAATTGGAAATACTCAAAAATCTAGTACAATTTTTAGAGATACATTTGACGTATTAGAAAAAGAAAATATAGACGTAAAAATGATTTCTTATGGTGCATCTAATGTGAATATTGGATTTATAATTGATTCTAAATGTTTAGAAAAAACAGTTAATTATTTACATCAAAAACTAATACTTGATAATTTGAATAAAGGAGATATTAAAATATGTTAAAAATAGGACTTGTTGGTTATGGTAAAATGGGTAAAAAAATTCATGCTTTATCTAAAAAAAGTAAAGATTATAAAGTGATATCTATTATAGATCCTTTTGATAAAAAAGCTAATTTTTCTAAGATAACTCCTGAAAGTATAAAAAATTGCGATGTTTGTATTGAATTTAGTAATCCAAAAGTAGTTTTAGAAAACATTAAAAAATTAATAAACCTAGATATGCCTACTGTTGTAGGTACAACTGGATGGTATAAAAACATAAAAGAAATTACTGATTTGGTCAGTAAACAAAATGGATCATTAATTTATGCAACAAATTTTTCAATAGGTGTTAACATGTTATTTCAAATTACAAATTATGCATCTAATTTAATTAATCAAGTTAAAGAATATGATGTTGCAGGATTTGAAAGTCATCATAATATGAAAAAAGATATTCCTTCTGGAACTGCAAAAACATTAGCAAATATTATTAAAGATAATTATGATACTAAAGAAAATATAATATATCAACCAGGTAATAGAAAAGTAAAAGAAAATGAACTTCATTTTACTTCAATGAGATTAGGTAGTATAAATGGAGACCATGAAATAACTTTTGATTCTTTACAAGATCAAATTAGTATAAAACATAGTGCTAAAAATAGAGATGGTTTTGCAAAAGGCGCTTTAACAGCTGCTAAATATATTAATAAAAACTTAGGATTTATAAATTTTAATGATAATTTTAATGAGATTTTACAGGAGGTTAATAATGGAATTTAATGGATTATATACTGCAATGATAACCCCTTTTACTCAAAATGACGAAGTGGATTATGAAAGACTAGAAAAAAATGTAGAATATCAAATTGAAAATGGAGTAGATGGTTTATTAGCTTTAGGAACAACAGGAGAACCACCTACTCTTAGCTCAGATGAAAAAGATAAAATTATTGATTTGGTTATTGAAAAAGCAAATAAAAGAGTTCCTGTAATGGTTGGTACAGGTTCTAATAGCACTAAAAAAACAATAAAGAATACTTTAGAAGCTCAAAATAAGGGAGCAGATATTGCATTAATTGTTACACCTTATTATAACAAACCTACTCAAGAAGGTATTTTTAAGCATTTTAACAAAATTGTTAAAAATACCAATATACCAATAGTAGTTTATAATATTGAAAGTAGAACTGGAAGAAATATTGAAACATCTACATTAAAAAGAATTGCTAATTTAAATAATATCATTGGTGTAAAAGAAGCATCAGGAAATATTAATCAAATACAAGATGTTCTTAATCAGATAAATAAACCTAATTTTAACCTTTTAAGCGGAGATGATAGCTTAACATTACCTATGATGTCTCTAGGAGCGAAAGGCGTTGTATCAGTTATTTCTAACCTTTATGTTAAAGAAATGGCTCAAATGGTTAAGGCATGTAAAAATAATGATATAAAAAAAGCAAGACAAATTCATAATAAACTAATACCAATTATGCGAGGAGCATTTATTGAAACTAACCCAGCACCTATAAAGGAAGCTATGAGTATAAAAAATATGGATACTGGAAAAGTAAGATTACCACTAACTCAACTACAAGATGATAATAAACTAATTATTCAGGAAATTATAGGAGGATAACAATGGAATTAAAAAATAGGATATTAAATAACTTTGAAAATTTTGAAAATATTGATAAAGGTGAAATAAAGAAAGATTTTGATGAATTTATAGAATTACTTGATAATGGTAAAATTAGATCAGCAATAAAGAAAGATAACAAGTGGATAGCTAACGAATGGGTAAAAAAAGGAATACTTCTAGGTTTTAAACTAGGAAATGTTGTTGATTATTCAATTGAAGGATTTAATTTTTATGATAAAGACACATATCCAGCTAAAACTTTTAATGATAATAAAAGACGTATTGTTCCTGGAGGTACTTCTTTAAGAAAAGGTTCATATTTAAATGAAAATGTTATTGTAATGCCTCCAACATATGTAAATGTAGGCGCATACGTAGATAGTGATACTTTATTAGATTCTAATGTTTTAGTAGGTTCTTGTGCTCAAGTAGGTTCCAACTGTCATATAAGTGCAGGTGTACAAATAGGTGGAGTTTTAGAACCAATAAACTCTACACCTGTTATAGTAGAAGACAATGTATTTATAGGTGGTAATTCTGGTATATATGAAGGAGTATTAATTAAAAAAGGAGCTGTGATTTCATCTGGTGTAGTAATAACTGCTTCAACACCTATCTATGATATAGTAAATGAAGAAATTATAAAGAAAGATAATGATGGCGTATTAATGATACCTGAAAATGCTGTAGTTGTTCCAGGAACTAGACCTATTAATACAGACTTTGGGAAAAATCAAAATTTAAGTATTTCAACTCCGATTATTATTAAATATAAAGATGAATCTACTAGTGCAAAACTTTCATTAGAAGAGGCATTAAGATGATTTACAATAAAATAATAGATTCTTTAGAACTATCAGCTATTAGAAAGTTGAACAGGTTAGCTAATAAAGAAACTATTAACTTAGGTATAGGAAGACCTTTTTGTCAAACGCCTGAAGTTATAAAAAAAGCAGGTATTAATGCGATAGAAAATAATAAAACTTATTATACTAGTAATTTAGGAATTAAAGAATTAAGAAAAAAAATATCTGATAGATATCAGTTAGGTAATTACAAAAACTCTTTAGTTACTTTAGGAGCAGCTGAAGCAATTTATTTAGCTATAAAGACTCTTACAAATTATAATGATGAAGTTTTAATACCAAATCCTGGTTATTTAGCATATGAACCTATCTGTAATATGGTAGGTTTAAATGCTAAATCTTATTATCTAAATGATAAACATAAAATTAATTTTAATAAATTAGAACAATTAATAACTTCTAAAACAAAGATGATTATTATAAATCATCCAGGTAACCCAACAGGAGTAAGTTTTAGTAAAAAAGAATTAAAAAAATTAATTAATATTTGTATAAAAAACGATATTTATCTTATTTCTGATGAATCATATATAGGAATTAATTTTTCAAATAATAAACTTTTTTCAGTAGCTGATTTGTCATTAGATAATAATATTATCGCAATATCTTCTTTATCTAAAGAGTATTCTATGACTGGATGGAGATTAGGATGGATTTATACAACTAATGCAAATATAAACCAATTAGTTAAACCACATTTGTTTATAAATTCTTGCGCAACTACTATTAGCCAGTACGCAGGTTTAAAAGCATTAGAATCTAATCCACGGGAAGTAGTTAAAAAATTAGAAATTAATAAAAATATTATGGCAAGTTATTTAGAACAAATAAATAATATTAAATATATTGAATCTAGCTCAGGGTTATATTATTTTATTGATATTTCTTACTATGGAAATGATAAAAAATTAGCTAAACAGATTTTAGAAGATATAAATGTTTTAACTATTTACGGATCAGCCTTTGGTGAAAACGGTAAAGGCTATCTAAGATTATCCTTTGGACCAAAACCAAATCAAATAAAGAAAGGTATGAAAAAATTATCAAATTATTTTAACAATTTAGAAAGGATCTAGTATGAAATTCAATATTGAAAAGCATATAGAATTTATTAACAAGACTAAAAAACCATTTTACTTATATGATAAAAGTATTTTAGAACAAAAGTATGACTTATTAAGGAATAATTTAGATGAAAAAATAAATATATTTTATTCTATGAAAGCCAATCCAAATATAAATTTTGTTAAAACATTTAGAGATAAAAATGCTGGTATTGAAATTGCTTCAATTGGTGAACTAAATACCTGTTTAAAACTAAATGTCCAACCTAAAAAAATTATATTTGCAGGACCAGGAAAAAGCTTTGAAGAATTAGAAAAAGCTATTTTAGTAGGTATTAAAACTATTAATATAGAGTCATTTAATGAATTAAAAAAAGTTAATGAAATTTGCAATAAACATAATAAAACTCAAGATGTTAATATTAGAATAAATCCTAATTTTAAAATAGATAATTCTATTTTACAAATGGGCGGTGGTGCAATGAAATTTGGAATCGATATAGATATTCTTGAAAAAAATGTTAGGAATATATTAGATTATGAAAATATTAATATAAAAGGCATTCATGTATTTGGAGCAACTCAGGTATTAGATGAAAATTTAATAGAAAAATACTTTAAAAATGTGTTTGAATTATTTAAAAAAATCGAAAGCCTTTTAGATACAAGATTAGAAATCTTAGATATAGGTAGTGGTTTTGGAATTGATTATGAAAAACAAGGAAATGAACTAAATATGTCTGTTTTAGGTGAAAAAATAAATACTATTTTTAAAAAACAATCTGAATTATATAAAAGAGAAAAGTTTACTATTATTTTAGAAAGTGGAAGATATTTAGCTGGTGAATCAGGAGTATATATAACTAAAGTAATCGACAAAAAGAAAAGTCGAAATAAAAATTTTGCAATTGTCAAAGGTGGTATTAATCATTTATTAAGACCTGCTTTAATAGAACAATCACATTTTATTGAAATACTTAATTCAAATAAAAATAACCTTGAAGAAATTTCAATTGGCGGTCAATTATGCACAGGACTAGATTTTTTTGTTAAAGATGAAAAACTCCCTGTGATAAATATAAATGATACAATAGCAATATATGACACTGGTGCATATGGTTATAGCGAATCTATGTTATACTTTTTATCTCATTCTTTTCCAAAAGAATATATGGTATATAAAGATAAATATAATCTAATAAGAAAATCAAAAGACCATAGTGATTTTATTAACAATCAAATAGAAATATAGGTGAAAGTATGAAAAAATTAGAAAAAATAGCAAAAAAAATAATTAATGAATCTTTAAAAATTCAAAAAAATGAAAGAGTTTTAATTTTGACTGATCCTAAAAGATATGAACTTGCTAATAGTTTTTTTAAAGTTTGTAGTAAAACTTATGACACAATGATTCTAACAATAAGTGAAATGAAATATGATGGTGCTAAATTATCAGATTTTGTTAAAGAGCATTTAAAAATATGTGATGTACTATTAGCTTATACCACAATGTCAGTAAGTCATACTAAATCTGTTTTAGAAGCAAGAAGTAAAGGTGTTAGAGTAGCTTCTTTACCTGGAATCACAAAAGATATATATAAAAGAGCAATAGATATTGATTTTAAAGAAATGGCTGAACTAACTAAAAAATTAAGAAAAACCTTTGAAAAAGGAAGTCAAGTAAAAGTTACTACAGAGAAAGGTACTGATATCTCTTTTTCAATTAAAAACAGACCTATATATGAAATGAATGCAATATGTAAAAATAAAGGAGATTTTATTAATCTTCCTGATGGTGAAATGATGGTTGCACCTATTGAAAATTCTATGAATGGCAAAATTGTTGTTGATTTAAGTATGATGCCAGATCAAATGACTCAATATGGAATTATAGGTAAATTAGAAAATGAAAAAATCATTTTAGATATAAAAAAAGGAGAAATTGTTAATTATTCAAATAATAAAGCAAGCAATATATTGAAAAATGTTATAAATTCTGCAGATAAAAATGCAAATATTATTGCAGAATTTGCTATAGGAACAAATCCAAAAGCTAAAATAATTGGAAATATATTAGAAGATGAAAAAGTACTTAAAACTTGTCATTTTGCTTTTGGTTCAAATACTACTTTTGGAGGTAATAATCAATCTAATATACATTTAGATGGTATTATTGATGAACCTACAATATATCTAGATGGTATCAAAATAATTGAAAATGGTAATTTAATTTAAATTTTATAATAAAACATTTTTATTGTTAGTTAATAAAATGTTTTATTTTTTTATTTTTTGGGTAGTTATAAAAAAGGAGGTATTTATGAAGCATTCTAATAAATTATATTTTAATATTATATTAAGTTTTTTAATTGGAGCATTTTTTCTTGTGATTTTTTCTACTATTCAAAAATATATTCTTTTTAATAAAGTTATATTTAAATTGAAAGGATACTTTGTACCAATAATATTTGGTGGAATAGTTGGTATTGTAGTTTATTATTTATTTTATCAAAAATGTTTATTAAATGATAAATTACGAGATGAAAACTCTATTTTAAATAAAGAGAGAGAAGAAAATATTGCATTATATCAACAAGTGGAAGCCTACAGTCAAACTATTGATTCTTTAAATATAGACCTAAAAAAATCATTAAATAAATACCGAATCTTAGTAGAGTCTATTAAAAATATTAATTTATATAAAAGTTATTCTGAAAAAGAATTTATAGAAGAAATATATGAAGTAGTCAAAAAAATAGTAGGAAAATATGATTATTCAATTGCTTTTTTATATAAAAAAGGTACAGTATTTCCAATTAAAAGCAAAGGGTATAATATTGAAGAACTCAAAAAATTTGGTTTAAAACAATCGATTGTTGAAAAAAAATATCCTAAAACTGATATATATATAACTGAAAATACCTCTGTTAAAAATAACATGACAAAAAAAGAAAAAGAAAAATTTAATAAAATAAACAGAAATTCAAAAGAATTAATGTATTTATCATTATCATTTAAAGAAAAAACACTAGGCGGAATTTTTTTAGAATTAAAAAATGATAGTGATTTAAAATTTACAAAAGAAGATTTAGAAATAATGAAAGCTTTTGAGTCAATTATAAAGAATTATTATCAAAATATAATGTATAATAAAATGAAAGAAAATCAATTAATTCACATTGTAGAAGCTATGACAACAATGTTAGAAATACACGATCCATATACCAAAGGTCATTCATATAGCGTTGCAAATATTTCCTTTAAAATTGGGCAATTTTTAAATTTAAGTCACAAAGACTTAAATAAATTATATTTAGCTGGTTTATTGCATGATATTGGAAAAACATTTATAAATTATAAAATATTAAATAAAAAAGGAAAGTTATCAAATGAGGAATATGAGTTAATTAAAAATCATCCTAGTTATGCAAACGAAATTTTAAATAATTTTTCTCAATTTGATAAAATTAATAAAGCAATTTTATATCATCATGAAAGATGGGATGGTACAGGATATCCAGATGGATTAAAAAAAGATGAAATTCCAATTTTTTCACAAATAATTTGCGTAGCTGATGCTTACGATGCAATGATTAGTGATAGGCCATACAGAAAAGGGTTAAATATAAACACTGCTTTAAATGAATTAAAAGAAAACTCAGGAACACAGTTTTCTCCAAAAGTTGTCGATTGTTTTTTAAAAAATTTAAAAGAATTGGAAATTAACATATCCTAAATTATATGTTATAATGTAAAAAAATATGAAGGGGGAGTTATGGAAAGAAAAGAAGCAGACAAATTAGTAAATGAATATATTGATACGAGAAATTTAATATATCATTCATATGCAGTAGAAGCTGTTATGAAAGATTTAGCTAAAAAATTGGAACCAGCCGAAGAAAAATTATGGGGCTTAACAGGTTTACTTCACGATCTAGATTATGATAAATTAAATGATGATTTTGTACATGGTGAAAAGACAGTTAATATTTTAAAAGAAAAAAGTTTAGGTAATGAAAAAATGTATAAAGCAATTTTAGCGCATAATTGGGAGCAAACAGGATATAAGCCACAAACACCTATTGAAAAAAGTATTTATTCAGCTGACCCTATTACTGGACTTATTGTAGCAACTGCATTGGTTCATCCTAATAGTAAATTGAAAAATGTTAAAGTTTCATCTGTTATGAAAAAAATTGATGATTCTTCTTTTTCAAAAAGTGTTAATAGAGATGCAATTAAAGCATCTAAAAATTTAGGTTTAGAATTAGATGAATTTGTTGAAATATCACTGAATGCTATGAAGAAAATATCAGATAAGATTGGATTATAAATAAATGAATAATAAAGATAAGTTTATAGATAAAATAGATAAAAGAATTAAGACATTAAATATTTTAGATATTCAAAAAAAAGAAATAAAAAATTATATTAAAAAAAACGTAACTGATAGAGATCTAAATACTTATAGTCCTGAGGAATACCTAAATAAAATTCTAAAAATTTTTGGGAAAAATAATTATAACTCTTATATATTATTAAATTCATTAAATAATTTTTTAATGCTATCTACTATAATTTTTTTACTTATTAATTTTAGAATGGCTTGCTCTAATTACTATATAATTAATATTAATTTATTATCAATAATCTCAATCATAACTTTTTTAATTTATCCTATTTCTAAAATAGTTATAAGAAAAGAATTATTAAAGGATATAAAGGGGAGTAAAATTTTAAAGAAAGTAATTTTTTATAATTTACCTTTTATAGCTATGATTAGTATTATTTATTTTAATAATTTATTTTCAATTCAAATATCAATCAATAAAAAAATATTTAGTATAAGTGTAATAATACTTTTGATAGTATTAAATATTATTCTTTCTAGATATAAATTTGATAAAATCAAAAAATAGTTTCGGCTATTTTTTTAACATTAGGTTTACATAATTTTGTTACGTAATAATTATTTTGTTGTTACTTGCAATTGATAATCATTATTGTTACTATATTATTGGTTGCTTGGTACAAATTTATAAAGAAAGGAATACATGACTAAAAGATTTAAAAAAAGTAGAAGATTAGGAGTTAATATTTGTGGTCATCCAAAGGCAATGAAAAAATTTAATAAATATAATACCAGAGATTCTAAAAATTTATCTAATTATGGTAAACAATTATTAGAAAAACAAAGATTAAAAGCTTATTATAATATTAAAGAAAAGAAATTAAAACGATATTTTAAGAAATCGCTAAAGAAAAATATTAATACTGGTAGTCAGTTATTATTATATTTAGAAACTAGATTAGATAATATTGTATACAGATCAGGAATTGCTAAAAGTATTTATCAAGCTAGACAATTTGTAGTTCATGGACATATTTTAGTTAATGACCAAAAAATGTCTTATCCTAGTTATAATGTAGAACTTAATGATAAAATTAAGTTAAAAGAAAATATGCACAAAAATAAATTAATTAAGAAAAATTTAGATAATAACAACTTTGACTTAAAATACTTAATAGTAAATAAATCAAACTTTTCTGCTAAATTAATTAATAATCCTAGTAAAGAAGAGATACCTTTGAATATTCAAGAATCATTAATAATTGAATATTACTCAAAATAAAAAGTTATCAAAAAGAGCTAAATATTAGCTCTTTTTGTTTTTTTAGATTTTAAATTTCTATTTACTTTTAAAATATTTATTTCTCTATAAAGCAAATAACCACTTAAAATTATTGATAATATATCAGCAATTGGGAAAGCTATAAAAATTCCTTTTAATCCTAAATTATTTACTTTAGGTAAAATTAAAACTAAAGGAATTAAAAATAAAGTTTGTCTAGACATAGATACTATTAAAGCATTTAATGCTCTACCTAAAGATTGAAATAATGATCCTGTTATTATCTGTATTCCTACTAATGGTATAGCTAATGTAATTATTCGCAAAGCATCTTTACCTATAGAGATTAGTTGTTTATCATTATTAAACAACTTTATGATAAATTCAGGAAATAATTGAATCCCAATAAAGCCTATAGTGGAATATATTATTAATGTTTTAATAGATAGCTTTATTACTTTTATTACTCGATCATATTTTTTAGCCCCATAGTTAAAACTTGCTATAGGCTGAAAACCTTGTACAATACCAAACATAGGCATAAAAATAAACATTAATACTCTATTAACTACCCCATAAACACTAATAGCAATATCTCCACCGTATATTGCAAGAGAATTATTAACAACTATTGCTAAAATACTACTAGCAATTTGTCTCATAAATGTAGGTAAACCTACAGTAATAATCTCTTTAATATATTCAAAATTTGGTTTTAAATGATGAGGCAAAATCTTAAAGTTACTTTTACCACTATAAAAATAATAAGTTACAAAAATGAATGATAATAATTGTCCTATAATAGTCGCTAAAGCAGCGCCTTTTATTCCAAAATCTAAATAATATATAAAAATTGGATCCATTATAATATTAAAACCTGTACCTATCATCATAGAAATCATTGCAACTTTAGCATTTCCTTCTGCTCTTATTATATTATTAGATACCATGGATATTGTTAAAAATATCGAACCTAATAAAATAACATTCATATAATCAAATGCTAGTGGTTTTAAAGTTTTGGTAGCACCAAAGAGTTCTAAGATTGGATCTAAACCTAAACGACCAAAGGTTATTAAAAAAATACCGATTACAAAAATTAACAAAAAAGCATTTCCTACAATATGATCTGCTTTTTCAATTCTTTTGGCTCCTAAAGCTCTTGAAGCTGCACTTGCTGCACCTATACCAATCATTGAACCTAATCCCATAATAATCATTTGTATAGGAAAGGCTATAGCCAATGCTCCAATAGCATCTGTACCTACAAATCGTCCTAAAAAAATTGTATCTACAAAATTGTATAACGCATTTACTATCATTCCTGCAGTAGCAGGAATCGATAATTTTAATAAAATAGATGATATTTTTTTCTCACCTAGTTGTTTACTATTATTTTTCATTATTTATCCTTTCAATTAAATCATGTGAATTTTTTAATAATTTTTTTGTTGTTCTTTCAAAAACTTTTCTTTCGTCTTTAGATATATTTTTCATTATTTCTATATTCCAAAGCTTAAAAATATCTTTAATTTCTTCATGTATTTCTATACCTTTTTTGGTTGGTTTAACAATATATTGTCTCTTATCTTTATCATTTTTAGATCTTTTAATTAAATCTTTATTTGCTAATTTCTTTATATTTCTTGTAACAGTGCTTTTATCTACAAAACTGTTATTAGTTAATGAATTTTGTTTAGCACTTTCTTTTTTACATAATATATGTAGTAAATGAAACTCAGAAACTTTAAGATTATATGTTTTCAAATTTTCTTTTAAAAACAATTTGAAATTTTTTCCTAAACCACGTATAAATTTTCCACATACAAAATCAGTATTTTCCATAAAATCCTTTCTATATATTAGTTGCGACCACAACTAATATTAACATAATTTAGTTTCGTATGCAACTTTTTTATTTTATTGACTTTTACTTTCAATAAGTATAAACTTAAACTAGAAAGTGATATATGAATTTTAATTTTAAGGGGGAAATTCATGGAATATTCTAAACATATGAACAATATTAAAGCTTCTGAAATTAGAGAAATTTTAAAATTAACTCAAAAACCTAATATTATTTCTTTTGCAGGTGGACTTCCGGCGCCTGAGCTTTTTCCAACTGAAGAAATGAAAGAAATTGTACAAGATATTATGGACAGCGATGGACAAAGTGCATTACAATACTCTACAACTGCAGGTTATAGTCCATTAAGAGAAGAAATTTCTAAAATGATGAAAAAGAAAAATATTGGAAATATTAATCAGGATAATATTTTAATTACTAGTGGATCTCAACAAGGATTAAATTTTTCTGGAAAAATATTTTTAAATAAAGATGATATTGTTTTAGTTGAAAGTCCTAGTTATCTTGGAGCAATTAATGCTTTTAGAGCTAATGAAGGAAAGTTTATAGAAATCGAAACTGATAACAATGGTATGATTATGAGTGATTTAGAAGAAAAAATAAAAAATAATGAAAATGTAAAAATGATTTATGTAATACCTGATTTTCAAAATCCTAGTGGTAAAACATGGTCTTTAGAAAGAAGAAAAAAATTAATAGAAATAGGAAATAAATACGATCTACCTATAATTGAAGATAATCCTTATGGTGAATTAAGGTATGAAGGGAAAGCTATTGATCCTATAAAAGCCTTTGATACAGAGGACAGAGTTATCTATTTAGGTACATTTTCTAAAACATTTTGTCCAGGTTTAAGAATAGGCTGGGTTTTAGCTAGTGATGAAATAGTTAATAAATATAATTTAGTAAAACAAGGAGCAGATCTTCACACTAGTTCATTAGCTCAAAGAGAAATATATAAATTCTTAACAAATTATGATTTTGAAGCACACATTCAAAAATTAATAGAAGTTTATAAAAAAAGAAGAGATGTTATGTTAGATTCTATGGGAAAATATTTTCCAGATAATATTAAATATACTATTCCTGAAGGTGGTTTATTTACATGGGTTGTATTACCAGAATATATAAATACTAAGGAAATGATGAAAGAAGCAGTTAATGAAGGAGTAGCATATGTACCTGGAGAGTCATTTTATCCAAGTGGTACAACTAAAAATGCAATGAGATTAAATTTTTCGAATATGAATGAGGCAAAGATAGTTAAAGGAATTGAAGTATTAGGCAATGTTATAAATAAAAATATCAAATAAATTATTTTAAAAAAGGAAATTAATTTTTCCTTTTTTTATTTTTTGATATTAATTATTTTGATAGTATATAAGAAATTCCAATTGCAAGATTTTTGATATATGTCTAAAACTTTGTTAAAATATTGATATAGTTATTAAATAGGAGGGATTTTATTATGAAAAAAATTTTAATTGTAGGAGGCGTTGCTGCTGGAGCTACGGCCGCTGCAAGAATAAGAAGATTAAATGAAGATGCAAAAATTATAATGTTTGAAAAAGGACCACATGTTTCTTTTGCTAATTGTGGTTTACCTTATCATGTAGGCGGTGTAATTGAAGATAGAGAAGAATTATTACTTATGTCTCCTGAAGAATTTAAAAATAGATTTAACGTAGAAGCAAGAGTTAATAATGAAGTAATAAATATTAATACTAAAGACAAAAGTGTAAAAGTAAAAGACTTAGTTAAAGACAATGATTATACCGAAACATATGATGAACTGGTTTTGGCACCAGGGGCATCAGCTTTAAAACCTCCAATACCTGGAGTAGAAACTGATAAATTATTTACATTAAGAAATGTAGTAGATGTTGATAAAATTAACAAATTTATAGAAGAAAATAATCCTAAAAAAGCTGTAGTAGTAGGTGGAGGATTTATTGGATTAGAAATGATGGAGAATTTAGATGAACTAGATATGGATGTAACATTAGTAGAAATGTTAGATCAAGTGATGACATCAGTTGACTTAGATATAGCTGAATTTTTACATCAAAAAATCAAAAATAAAGACGTTAATTTAATACTTAATAACGGTGTAGATTCTTTTATTGAGAAAAATGATAAAACATTAGTTAAATTAAATAATGGTGATAAAATTGAAGCTGACTTAATTATTTTATCAATTGGAGTTAAACCTAATACTCAATTTTTAAATGATTCAGAAGTTGAATTAAGCGATAGAGGATATATTAAAGTAAATGATAAAATGTTAACTTCAAAAGAAAATGTATACGCAGCAGGAGATGCAGTTGCAATTAAAAATTATATTACTAATGAGATTCAACCTGTTCCATTAGCAGGTATGGCTAATAAACAAGCAAGAATATTATCTAATAATATATGTGGTTATCAAGAAAAATACGAAGGATCAATTGCTACATCAATTGCTAAAGTTTTTGACTTAGCTGTAGGATCAGTTGGAATTAATGAAAAAAAATTGAAAAATATGGGAAAAGTTAAAGATAAAGATTATAGAGTTGTTTTATTGCATGGAAAAAATCATGTAGGATATTTTCCTGGAGCTAAACTATTATGCATTAAAATGATTTACGATATTAGCACTAAAAAAATACTTGGTGCACAAGTAATTGGTGAAGAATCTGTAGATAAAAAAATAGATGTTTTTTCTACTGTTATTAAATTTGGAGGAACTTATAAAGATTTAAAATCTCTTGAAATGGCTTATGCACCATCATTTGGTGGAGCGAAAGATTTAATTAATAATGCAGGATATATTGCTGATAATATTGAAAAAGGGCTGACAAGACATATTGAATGTAAGGATTTAGAAAAATGCATTGACAATGAATCTACTTTACTAGATGTTAGAACTAAAGAAGAAGTTGATGAATGTGGGTTAGTAAATGATGCTACGCATATACCTTTAAATGAATTAAGAAATAGGCTTAATGAACTAGATAAAAATAAAAAAATATATATTTATTGTGCTGCTGGGCTTAGAGGCTATATAGCTGTTAGAATCTTGATACAAAATAATTTTGATGCTTATAATATTGCTGGTGGTTTTAGATCAATCACACACACAATTGGATGTGATTTTTAAATATATTTAAAAAGGTCTTAAATTAAGACCTTTTTTTATTGTAAAAATTAATATTTAAATATATAATATTTAATGGAGGTATATATATGAAATTTAAAATTTTAGTGATAGATGATGAAAAAGAAATTTTGAACTCAATTAAAAGAATATTATCAAATAAAAATATGAAAATTATACTTTGTAATAATCCTGAAAATGCTTTTAATTTGATTGAATCAAAAAACTTTGATGTTGTTATATCTGATCAAAAAATGCCTGGTTATTCTGGTGTGGATATTTTAAAACATGCCAAAAAAGTTTCTTCGCGTATAGTAACTATTCTTATGACAGGATACAAAGATATTTCACCTATAATAGAAGCAATAAATGAAGCCAATATATATAAATATATACAAAAACCATGGGATAAGAGTGAATTAAATAATACTGTTGAAAAGGCTATCGAAAAAAAGAAAGAATTAGATATTCAATGGATGAGTAAAAAGTTTTTAGAAAAAAATGATTTAATTAGTCCAATAAAAAATATAAATACAAATAATGATTCTTATAACAATATCTTAGTAGGTCAAGGGATAAAAATTTTACTTAAAATTTTAGAAGTCAAAGACACCAAATTATTAAAACACTCAAAAAATGTGGCTTCATTTTCTAAAAAATTCGCAAAACATCTTAATTTAAGTGAAAAATCTATGGAAATTATTTATTATTCAGGTTTACTTCATGATATTGGTAAAATTGCGATAAAAGATAAAATATTATATAAAAAAGGTAAATTAAGTGATAATGAATATAATAACATGAAATATCATGCTGAAATAGGTGCAAATATTATAAGAGAAGTAAATGGCTTAGAAAAAATTGCTTTAGTCGTTGAGCAACATCACGAACAGTTTAATGGTAAAGGCTATCCTAATGGATTATCAAAAGATGATATTTTAATTGAAGCCCAAATTTTATCAATCGTAGATACTTATTTTGCATTAAAAGAAAAAAGAGTATACAAAGAAGCTTATAATAATGAAAAAACAGAAAAAATACTTAAAAATATGCAAAACACAAAATTTAATCCACTATTAGTAAAAAAATTTATTAATTTTAAATAAAAAAAAAGATGTAAAATTTTACATCATAGGAATATTAGAATACAAGAAGATTTTTTGATCTTCTTCTAACATGATATTGACTCTATTAAGTTCATCATGTAATTTATTTTTTCTTTTTAATTCTAATGCTCTATTGATCTCTTCGTCTGTAAAGATATCTAAATGTTCAATATTTTCATTTTCTATCATTTCATACAACTTTCTTTCCTCATTCAAATTAATAATTTCATTAATAAGATAATTATTCATAATACACCTCCTTTAATACTATTTACCCTAAAATTATTTTTCTAAACAATAATATTCATAAAAATTATTGATAATAATTCTCTATAATTTATCTCTATTTTAGTATAGTTTTATCTTTTGATAGAATACATATAGGCAATTAAATAATTAAAGGGGGCAATTTATGAGTGATTATAGAGAAATGTGGAAAAATTTAGATATGGATGTTAAAAAACACGATGAACTTTGCGATATTTTACCAAAATTTTATTCTGATATTTATTTAAGTCAAGAAAATAGACCTGAAGGAATGAATTATTTTAATTTTGTAATGTCAGAAGTTCATGGATTAAGAATTAAAGAATTAGTACAAAGCAAAGAAGATAATAAAAAAGTAGTTGGAACATTTTGTGTATATGTACCTGATGAAGTTATAAATGCTGTAGGTGGAATTAGTGTTGGATTATGTTCAGGTTCCGATTTTTGGATACCTGATGGTGAAAAACATTTACCTAGAAATACATGTCCATTAGTAAAATCAGCTGTAGGTGCTAAAGTTAGTGGTACATGTCCATATTTCCAATCATGTGATATGATTGTTGGCGAAACAACTTGTGATGGTAAGAAAAAAGCTTGGGAAATATTAGATGATTATACTAATATGTATGTAATGGATCTTCCTCAAATGAAAAGGAAGAAAGATTACAAACACTGGGAAGAAGAAATAAAAGAGTTTAGCAATGAGTTATCTAAACTAACTGATCAAAAATTAACAGTAGAAAATTTAGAAGAAAGTATAGATTTAATAAATAAAAAGAGAGAAGTTTTACAAAAATTATATGATTTCCGTAAAATGAAAAATCTGCCAATTTCAGGTAAAGATGCATTACTTATAACCCAAATAGCTTTTTATGATAATATTGAAAGATTTATTGAAAAAACAGAAGAATTAATAGAAGAACTAGAAAAACGTGTTGAAAAGGGGATTAGTGTATTCAAAGAAGATACACCTAGAATTTTAGTTACAGGAACACCTATGGCTGTACCTAATTGGAAATTACATCATTTAATAGAAACTAGTGGTGGAGCTGTAGTATGTGAAGAAACTTGTACAGGTACAAGATATTTTGAAAACCTAGTTGATAATTCAGGTGTTACTATTGATGAAAAAATTAAAGCTTTGTCTGATAGATATATGAAAATTAATTGTGCTTGTTTTACACCTAATTTAGGTAGAACAGATGATATTTTAAGGTTACATGATGAATATAATGCTGATGGAGTAATATATTTTTCACTACCTTTTTGCAATACTTATGCAATTGAAGCTAAGCAAGTAATTAAAAAATTAGAGGAAAAAGATATACCAGTAATACATGTTGAAACAGATTATTCAATGGAAGATGTAGGTCAACTTAAAACAAGATTACAAGCATTTTTTGAAATGATTAAATAATTTAATACTATGAAATACTATTATATTTTATTTGAAAACCATATAGATGGCATGGAATTAGAAAAAGCTTTGAAAAATAGAAATATAGATTTTATTATAAGTCCCACACCTAGAGAATTATCATCTTCATGTGGTATATCAATACGAATTGATTTAGAGTTAAAAAATAAAGTAAAAGAAGTTATTAACGAAGAAAATTTAAATTTTGAAAGTATAGAAAAATTAGAAGTAAAATCATATTTTATCTAACTTAAGGAGTAATATGTATACAATTGGAATAGACTCAGGATCAGTAGCTACAAAGGGAATATTGTTTGATGGGAAAATAGTAAAAAAAATTATTACACCAACA
>JBNJDJ010000003.1:0-77505 GCA_051744845.1 Bacillota bacterium | reverse complement strand
ATTATTATTACCAGGTAATGTAGCAAATGCAATATTTAGATCTTTATCATTATCAATAAATTCTTTTTTATAAGCTTTAAAAATTTTATAAATTGAATCAAATTGTTTCTCATCACTAAGTAACTTAGAAACAAAAATATTTCTTCCTAAAAGTTTTTGTAAAACTTTACCAATTCTTTTCTCAATTTCTTTAAAAGTTTTTTTCTCATTGTTAGAAAAAATAATTAGTTCATTTAAGAATAAACCATCTTCATTTATAATAATTTGATTTTCGTGAACTAATATATATTTAAAAAGATTGTTTAGTTTTTTATATTTCTTAATTTTTTCAAGATATATACGTCCTAGTTCCGCTTTAGTTTCCATACTTAAATTCATTTCTTTTAAGTACTTATCTAAAGAAGCTCCTTCGTAGTATTTGGTAATTATAGATAATTTTTCGTTATCGTCATTTATATAAATTAAGTTTTGAAGTGACGATTCTAAAATAAATGATAATTTGTTATTAAAACTACTTTTATCTAGTAGGTTAATAGCAACTATTTCTTCAGAGTCTTCAATCGATGTACCTATTTTTATTTCTTGGAATTTGTTTTTTTCATAAGTTTCTATAATGTTAAAATTATTTTTTATATAATTATTCATAAACCCTCCTATAACTTCTTACATATATTATATATTATTTAAGATGAAATATAAATGTTTTTTATTAAAAATTTGATAATTAAATAAAAAAATGGTAAAATTAACTCAAACGTTAGTTTGAAAGGGGGATTTATGAAAGTATTACATATTGCAGATCTTCATTTTGGTAAAAAAATTAAAAAAGCTGAGAATATTAGAAAAGAAATTTATAAGGCACAAAAGCAATCATTTAAAGATGTTATTGATTATTCTATAAATAAAAATATTCAAGTTATTTTAATTGCAGGAGATTTTTTTGATGGAGAAAATAGACCATTAAAATTAGAAAAATTTATACTAGATGAATTTAATAAATTAAATAATTTTAATATAAAGGTTTTTTACTGTTTAGGAAATCATGATTCTTCAAATACGTTTACAAAGAGTTTTTTATCTCAATTACCAGAAAATGTAAAAATATTTCAAGATAAATTTGAAAGTGTTTTATTAAAAGATAATATATATATACATTCATATGGTCATAAAAACATTTTAGAAGAAAAAAATTTAATTTCAAATTTTAATAAACCGGTAAATGATAGTATAAATATTGGACTATTACATTGCTCAGTAGATTATAATGACAATATTTATTTTCCAACTAGTTTGCAAGATTTAATTAATAAATCTTATGATTATTGGGCTTTAGGTCATATCCATAAAAGACAAAAATTATCTAAAAATATTTATTATTCAGGATGTCTTCAAGGAACAAGTTTTAATGATAAAGGAAAGAAAGGAGCTAATTTAATTAATATTAATGATAAAGAAATTGATATTAATTTTATTGAATTTAGTAAAATAGATTTTATTGAAAAAAATATAAAAATTGATAAGAATATTAATAAATATAATTTATTAAAAAAAATAAAAGAAAAATTCAATATGAATAAAAAAACTTATTTAATAAAAATAAATTTTATAGGAAATATTAATATTTTGAAAAGTGAATTTAAAGAAATCACTTTAGAAATAAAGGATACTTTGATACAATCAGAAAATATTTTAAATATTTATTTTAAATATGAGAAAATAAATTTTAATTTTGATTATAAAAAATATGTTAATGATAATAATATTTTAGGATATATAGATAAACTTTTTAAAAAACCTAGAGAAATTGAAAAACTAATAATAGAAAATGATTTAAATATTGATAAAACATTGGATGAAATAAAAGAAGAAATTTTTGATGAAATGGTTGTGGTTAACAATGATTAACTCTTTAGATTTAATATCTTATGGTAAATTTAAAAATAAAAAAATTAATTTCAAAGAAGGTTTAAATCTTATATATGGTAAAAATGAATCAGGTAAATCAACTATTGTAAGTTCAATTGAAACTTTATTATACGGTATATATCCAACTAAAATTGAAAATAATAATTTTGTTAATTGGTATAATAATAAATTATCATTAAAAGGAAAACTTTTAGATGATTTAGAAATTCATAGATATTTAAAAAGTAATCCTTTTGGACAGATAAACAGAAATAGAAATATTATAAATATTAATAATAAATCTTTAGATATAGTTAAAAATATTCCTAAAGAAATATTTAATGATCTTTATATTTTAAATATAAAGGATTTAATTAATTTAGAAAATGAAACATGGAAAAATGTAGAAAAAAATATTATTTATTCATATAAAAATATTATTTCACCTAATCAATATTTAAAAGAATCTGATGAAAAATTAAAAAAAATATGGAGAGATTCTAATAGAGGGAAGTATGAACTAAAAACTATTGAAAAAAAAATAAATAAAAAATTAAGTGAAAAAAGAAGTTTAAAAAAAGAATATGAAGTAACTAAAAAGAATATAGATCAATATTTTAATTTAAAATATAGTATTAAAAATAGAAATAAAGAATTAGAAAAACTAAAAAATAAAAAGAAAGAGATTGAAAGACTTTTACCTTTGGCTAATCTCATATTAGAAATAGATAGTTTAAAAAAAGAAATAGTTAAAATTAAAAAATTTAAAAAATGCAATAAAGACTTAGTTAAAAAAAGAATTTTTTTGGAAAATAAGCTAGAAGATGTAAAGAATCAAATTTTTAAAGAAAAAAAAGATATAAAAAGCATTAAAAATAATAAGATGAAATTAGAAAAAGAAGAATTAAATATATTAGAATATGAAAAAAACATTTATGAAAAATTTAATTATATAGATAGATTTTTAGAAAGAAAAAGAGAGTTAAAAAATTTAAAAGAAAAACAAAATGATATATTTGATAAATATAATAAGATTTATTATAAACTTTTTAATGAAAAACCAACTAAAAACGATTTTAAAAAATTATCTGATATAAGTTTAGATAATATAAAATTAAAATCTAAGAATAAAAAGATGATGTTATTTGGTATAGGCATGTTTTTTTTAGGAAGCGTTTTTTATTATTTTAATTATATATATATATCTTTAATAACTTATTCAACTTCAATTGGCTTAGTAGTTAATAACTTGTTAAATAAAAAAGTTAAATTAAAAAAATATAAAAGTATAATTATTTCTACTGAATTTATTGAAAATTTTAAAAAGATAAAAGAATTAGAATATGAAATAGTAAAAAATGATAATAAATTAATTAATTTAAAAAGTGAAATTAATGAAAAAAATTCTAGAATAAAGCAAATTATTAATGATATTAATATAAATTGTAATTTAGAAAATTTTAAAAATAAATATATTGAAAAATTAGAAATTATTAAAAATAAAAAAAATAAAAATGAAAGTTTAGATATTCAAATTAATCAAATTAAAAAAAGAATAGACTCTTTAAAAAACAAAGAAAATAAATATTTAAATTCATTAAAAAATTTAGAAAGACAAATAAAAGATTTTAGTGAAAATAATAATTTAAAAGAGGGGATTAGTAATTTTAAAGATAATATAAAAAAACAAGAACAAATTGATAATTTAAAAGAAAAACTAAATAATCTAAAAAATAAAAATATCTTATTAAATGAATATAATAATTCAAATATTAAAATTAATATTAAAAACTTAGATAATATAAAAGATAAAATTTCTGTTTTACAAGAATCACTAAATAATGATAAGATAAAGTTAGTGAATAAAAAAAATAGTATAGAGAATTTAAATATTTCAGATCAGTTAAATCAAAAAAGTATTGAGTTAGATCTATTAAGAGAAAAAAAGAAAAAAATCTTAAAAAAGAAAGATATACTTATTTTAAAAAAAGAGATTGTAAAAAAAGCAAATAATAAATTAAAAAATGATATTGAGCCTAAGATAATAAAAAATACAAATAAAATTTTTTCGAGGATTATAAATAAGGATTATAAAATTTTTTTTGATGAAAATTCAAAAGAAATATATATTTCTAATAATAGTTTTAAAAAATCATTTAAAAATTTTAGTCAAGGGACTAAAGATCAATTATTTTTAGCGTTAAGATTAGCAGTTATTCAATTATATGAAAAAGATAAAAAATTACCTTTGATTTTAGATGATGTATTTTTAAATTGGGATGACACTAGATTAAATAATTTTATTAAATTTTTCAAAGAAATTTCAAAAAAAAGACAAGTTTTATTTTTAACATGTAAAAAAAGTAATTTAGATTTAATCAAAAAGAGTTTTAAAAATCTTAATTTAATTCATTTAGGTGGTGAATAAATGTCTAATAATAATTTTGAAAAAAATAGACAAGCAATATTAAATCAGATGAAAAATTCAAAGAAAAGTAGAAATTTAAAAAATGAAAATTTGAAAAATGATAATCCAATGTGGAAATATGAAATAGAAAAATATCGTAAACAAAAGAAAAAAGAAAAATTTTTTTGGATTGGTAGTTTTTTAGGGATTATTTCTTTTATAATGAATATAGTTTTAAATTTTGAAAAAATAAAAACCTTTATTTTTCAATGGTTTTAGACAATATAAAAAAAAGAGTTGAATTTTTTAAAATAAATGCTACAATATATTTAGAAGGTTCAATCATTAACACACACTATATATAGTGTGTGTTGTATATTTTTGGAGGGATTTATGCGAGAATTGAAAGTTGTTAAAAGAAATGATAAACCAGTAGCTTACAATGGTAAAAAAATAATTAAAGCGATTGAAGGTGCTATGTATGAAAGTCAAGAAGGAATAGATACTAGAATTTCAAATATTATTGAAAATGAAATTAGACAAAAGATATTAATTGAAGATAGATTATTTAATGTAGAAGATATTAGTGATTTAACTGAAAAATTATTAATGAAATATGAAAGATATGATGCAGCTAAAAGATATATAATCTATAGAGAAGAACATAAAAAAATGCGAGAAGGAACAAGAGAATTTTACTTAGATAAAATTGATAGTTATATAAACCGAAATGATTGGAGAGTTAAAGAAAATTCTAATGCACATTATAGTTATGGTTCTCTTAATAGATATATAACAGAAATGCCATCAAAAGATTATTGGATTTACAGAGTATATAATAAAAAAATAAGAGATGCTTATAATAATGGTAATTTTCATATTCATGATTTAGGTGGATTAACAATTTATTGTTGTGGGTATTCATTATTGGATGTAATAATGAAAGGTATCAAAGGTGTAAGTAATATTCCAACATCTAAGCCTGCAAAACATTTCAGATCACTTTTAGCTCAAGTAGCTAATTTAACTACAATTTTTCAAAATGAAATAATGGGAGCAGTTGCTTTTAGTTCATTTGATACTTTAACAGCTCCATTTGTTAAATCAGAAGGTTTAACATACAAAGAAGTATATCAAGCTATGCAAGGATTCATTTTTCAAATTAATTCAAATTCTAGAATGGGAGCAGAACCGGCTTTTAGTAATTTAACTTTTGATTTAGTTCCTCCTAGAGATATGCTTAGTAAAAATGGAGTTGTAGGCGGAAAAACTGTAGATTTTAAATATAAAGATTGTCAAAAAGAGATGGATATGATTAATAAAGCATTTTATGAAATAATGTTAAATGGTGATGCAGTAGGAGCTCCTTTCCCTTATCCTATACCGACGTATAATATTCATGAAAAATTTGATTGGGAAGACGAAACACATGATTCGTTATGGGAAATGGCCGGAAAATATGGAATACCATATTTTGCTAATTTTATAAATTCAGATATGGATCCAGAAGATGCTAGATCTATGTGTTGTAGATTAAGGTTAGATAAAAGAGAACTTGTAAAAAGAAATGGTGGATTATTTGGTTCAGGAGAAAAAACTGGTTCTATTGGTGTTGTAACATTGAATTTGCCTAGATTTGGATATAAAGCTAATAATAAAGAAGAGCTTTTTAATATAATAGAAAAAAATATGATTTTAGCAAAAGAATCTTTAGAAATAAAAAGAGAGTTTTTACAAGAACAATTGAAAAAAGGTCTTTTACCTGCATTTAGTGAATATGTAGGTACTTTAGATAATCACTTTAGTACAATAGGATATGTTGGAGCTAATGAAATGTGTCAAAACTTTTTAAATAAAGGTATTAAATCTGATAAGGGTTATGATTTAGTTCATGAAGTTTTAACATTTATGAGAGATAGATTAAAAGATTTTCAACAGCAAACAAATAACTTATATAATTTAGAAGCAACACCTGCTGAAAGTACAAGTTATAAATTAGCTAAAAAAGATAAGAAGTTATTTGGGAATAGTATTTATGCTCAAGGTGACGAAGCTCCTTATTATACAAATTCTTGTCATCTTCCAGTAAAAGATGTAAAAAATATTGATCAATTATATAAACATCAACATAAATTACAAGCTCTTCATACTGGAGGGACAGTAATTCACAATTATTTAGAGACTTCTATTAGTGGTAAAAAAGCGAAAGAAATTATTAAGTATGTTTCAAAGAATTATGAAGCTCCGTACACATCACTTTCACCTGTTTATTCAACTTGTGATGAACACGGATTTTTAGATGGTTTTTATAAAAGATGTCCACAATGTGGTCAAAAAACAGAAAGCTATCAAAGAATAACTGGATATATTAGACCTATTAGTCAATTTAATGAAGGTAAAACAGCAGAATTTAAAGATAGAAATCAAATAAAGGTGAAATAATGATTAAATATAAGGGTATAATTCACAATATTTTAAATGATGCTCCATTTATTGGGGCATTAATTATAGCTCCTAGTTGCATGAAAGGATGTTCGGATTGTTTAAATGAACATTTAAAAAATAACGGAATTTTTTATAAAAATAGTGCATCAGAAATTATTTCAAAGGTTTTAGAAAATGGCTTAAATAAAGGAATTATATTATCTGGTTTAGAGTGGACTGAATCTCCAGAAAGTTTAAAAAAATTAGTTAATGAGGCAATAAATAATGATTTAGAAGTAATTATTTATACTCATAAAGATGAAAAACAATTTTTTAAAGAATTTAAATCTTTTAATAATAAACCAATTTATGTTAAGTTTGGTCAATATCATAAAAATAAGAAAACACATGATAATATACACTTTGGAGTTAAATTAGCAACTTCAAATCAATATATAAAATATTTTGGTGTTTCGTAATATTAAACTTCTTTTAATTTTATAAATTAAAAGAAGTTTTTTATTTGAATTTTTTTAAATATAATGGGTAAATAAAAATAAATGAACTTAAAGGGGCTTATTATGGATAAAAGTATAAAGAGACCATTTTTATTTTTATTTATTCTTTTAATTTTAAATCTTTTTTTGTTTTTTAATTATAAAAATATATTTATTATATTTTTTAATATATTAGTTTTTGGAATGGCTTATTATTTTAATAAAAAGAAATTATTAATATATATTTTTTTTAGTTTGATGTTAGCATTTAGCATTTTCAATTTATTAGATAATGATTTTAATAAAATTAATAAATCAGTAAAAGTAGTAGGTAAAGTTCAAAAATATAATTATAGTAAAAATGATAGATTTATTATTAAATCTAAAAATTTAAAGACAAATATTTTAGTGTTTTTTAATGGTAATGCTGATGATTATGTAGGAGATATTATAGAGTTTGAATCTATTTTAAAAAGAGCAGAAAAAAATTCAAATCCTAATATGTTTAATTATAGAAATTATTTAAAATCAAAAAATATATACTATATAACATTTTTAGATAAAGAAGAAATTAATGTAGTTGAAAAAAATACAGACTATATTTATATATTAAGAAAAAATATAAATAATTATTTAGATAAAATATATAAAAATAAATCTTTAGCTTTCGTAAAAGGTTTTTTATTAGGTAATAAAGCAGATTTAAATAATGAAGATTTAAACAAATTTTATAAAGTAGGATTAGGTCATATTTTAGTAATTTCAGGACTTCATTTTGGTATACTTTATTTTTTGATAAATAAGTTTTTAAGTTATTTTAAGATTCCTTTATTAAAAAAGATTATTATAATTAATTTACTTTTAATATTTTTTTTAATTATAACTGGTTTAAGAGTTTCGGCCCTAAGAGCATATATAATGATATTCATATATGAAATAATATATTTATTTAATAGAAAAGTTGATCTTTTAAATTTTATTTCTTTTTTAGCAATAATTTTTATAATAATAAATCCATTTATTATTTATTCATTATCTTTTATTTTATCCTTTGGTGCCATATTTAGTATAGCATTATTTTATAATCGAATACCTTTGAAAATTCCAAAAGTATTAAGAATAATTTTATCAGTCCAAGTTTTGCTTGTTTTTATAAATATTCATTTTTTTAATAGATTTAATTTTTCAACATTCTTTATAAATATTTTTATGAATTTTATTGCAACTTTTTTATTTATATTAATTTTTGCAAACATGTTTTTATATAAATTTATTTTTTTAACATCTATAATCGATTTAATTATTAATGGAATATATAGTGTTGTAAATTATTTTGCTGAGATTGATTTTTTTAATTTTTTACTTCCTTCTTTTAATGAAAATATGATAATCTTATTATTTTTAATTACTTTATTAATAATATATAAGATTGAAACAAATAAAATTAATTATAAAAAAATTTTAATATTTTTTTTATTAAGTTATTTAGTAATAAGTTATAATCCTTTTTTAAAGACAGAAGTCTATTTTTTTGATGTTGGAAATGGCGATAGTTGTTTTATTAGAACCAAAGACAATATTAAAATATTAATTGATACTGGCAAAAAAAGTGAGTATAGAAGTGTAAGTGAAATACTATTAAAAAATGGAATTAAAAATTTAGATTTTGTATTATTAACACATAATCATATAGATCATATAGGTGGAATGGAAGAAATTTTAAAGGCACATAAAATAGATAATTTAGTTTTTTCAAAATATAGTACTATCAATCAAGAACTTAAAGAAATTATTAAAAAAGTTAATTCAAATATTTATTATTTAATGAAAGATGATAAAATATTAACTAAGAGTAGTTTTTTAGAATTTTATAATCCTTATGGTGATAAAAGCTTGAGTGAAAATAACCAGTCTTTAGTTTTTTCATATATAGAAAATGATAAAAAAATACTTTTTACTGGCGATATTGAAAAAGAAGTAGAAAGAAATATAGTAAATTTTTTAGATAATGATTATCAAATTTTGAAAGTTTCTCATCATGGTTCGAATACTTCATCTAGTAAAAAGTTTTTAGAAAAGGTATCTCCAAAAGTAAGTATTATTCAAGTAGGTCAAAACAATTATGGACACCCGAGCAAATCAGTTATTAATAGATTTAAAGATATGGATATAAATATTTATAGGAATGATAGAAATGGATGTATTAAATTAGTTATTGATAAGAATATAAAAGTTATTGATTAATGGAGGAAAAAATGTATTATAAAAAGTTATTTAAGAATTTTAAAAACAAAGATTTTGACAATGTATATTTATTTTTTGGAAAAGAAAATTATATAATGGATCAATTAATAAAATTTATTCAAGATAATTTAGTAGATAAAAATTATAAAGAATTTAATTTAAATATTGTGGATTATAAAAAAAATGATATAAAGAAAATATTAAATAATTGTGATACATTACCTTTTATGTCTGATTATACATATACAATAGTTAAAAATATCGACCTTAAATTATCAAAACAGGAGATTGAGAATTTAGAATCTTATATTTCTAATCCGAACAAATCAAATGTTTTAATATTTAAAGTAAATAAAAAGATTGATAAAAGAAAAAAAACATTTAAATTATTAAAAAAATATGCTACTATTGTTGATTTTAGAAAATTAAGCAAAAATGAGTTGAGAAAATGGGTTAAAAAATATATAAATAATAAAGATAAAAATATAAATAATAGAGTTTTAGATTATTTTTTAGAGGAATCAGGATATTTATTTAAAAATTCAAATGATAACTTATATAATATCAAGCAGAATTTAGATAAAATAATCAATTATTGTAAAGATGATGTTGATAAAAAAACAATTGATAAATTTATAAAAAAGCCTATTGAAAACAACATATTTAAATTAGTAGACCATATATTTGATAAAAAAATTGATAAATCTTTAGATATTTTGGATAAGATGTATAAAGAAAATGAATCTTTAATTATGATTTTATTTATGATTATTAAACAATTTAGAGTTATATATAAAATCAAATTATTATCTGATTCTGGAATTAGTTACAAAAAAGGAAGTAAAATGATAAAAGTGCATTCTTATGTAGCTAAAAAAGCTTTTTATCAAGGAAAGAAAATAAAATATAATAAATTAGATAAAATTTTAGACAAATCTATAGAGATTGACAATGCTTTTAAAACTACATCTGCAGATAATAAAATTTTATTAGAGAAATTTTTAATTGATTTATCATTAATATTATATAATTAAATTTCTTAATATAGATTTAACTTCAAGTTTATATAATTAATTTAAGATAAAAAAGGAGGAAAAATGGATAAAAAAATTTTAATGGTAGAAGATGAAATGAATATTATAGAATTAGTTAAATATAATTTTGAATTAGAAGATTTTGATTTTAATTACGAGAAAAATGGGAAAGTAGCTTTAGATAAAATCAGAAATAATGATTATGATTTAATATTATTAGATCTTATGTTACCAGGTTTAGATGGGATAACAATTTGTAAAATTATTAGAAAAGAAAATATTGATGTGCCTGTTATAATGTTAACAGCTAAAAGTGAAGAAAATGATAAGATAGTTGGTTTAGATATTGGTGCTGATGATTATGTTACTAAGCCATTTTCTGTAAATGAGCTTATAGCTAGAGTTAAATCAGTGTTAAGACGTTATTCTAAATCTAGTAATATTAAAAAAGATATTTATAAATTAAAAGACTTAGAGATAAATATAAATAAATATCAAGTAAAACGCGGGAAAGAAGTTTTTAACTTAACTCATAAAGAATTTGAATTATTAAAACTTCTTGTTCAAAACAAAGGTAATGTTTTATCAAGAAACAAGTTATTAGATCAGATATGGGGCTATGATTACTTTGGTGAAACTAGAACTGTTGATGTACACATACGACATTTAAGAAAAAAGTTAGGCAAAAAAAGTGATAAAAAATATATTTTAACTGTTCGTGGTGTTGGGTACAAGGTGGAATAATGCAAAAAAAGATTATTATATTGCTAACTGTTATTGTGTTAATAGCCGTGAGTATAACAAGTTTATTAACTCATAATTTGTTAACAGATAATTATATAAATGGTATTAAAGATAGATTAGTTGATAATGGATATATAATTTCAGAATATATTAGCAGAAATAAAAATTTAACTATTTCAGATATTAATAAATTTTCTGGTTCTGTAATTGATAAAATTGATACACGTATAACTATGGTTAATGATAAAGGAATAGTTTTAATTGATACAGATTCTGATGTATATAAATTAGATAATCATAAAAACAGACCTGAAATTCAAACTTCATATAATGGGGAAGTTGGGATTTCTAAAAGGTATTCAAATACTTTAGAAAAAGATATGTATTATGTTGCTATTCCATGTAAAGAAAATGAATTAGGAATATCTGTAATTAGATTATCTGTTCCTTTAAATAGAATAAATGCTTTTGAAATTAGATTGTATAAAAATATTGCATTTGGGTCATTATTTGGAATCATTTTATCATTATTATTAGGTATAAAATTTATTAATGCATTAATAAAACCTATAAAAGAGTTAAATATTGCCACTAAAAGAATAGCTAATGGCAATTTTGATAGAACAATTAATATTAATTCTGATGATGAATTTGAAGAATTAGCAAGTAATTTTAATAAGATGACTTACGAGATTAAATTAATGATGAATGAAATAAATAATAGAAATGCTAAGATGAATACAATTTTATCTAGTATGCAAAATTCATTAATTGCATTGGATAATAGAGGTGATATACTTTTTTTAAATAAATCTTTCGAAAAAGATTTTAATGTTATTAAAGAAAAAGTAAAAGGGAAAAATGTTTTTTCTATTATTGATAATAAAAAGTTAACAAAATCTATTGAAAAAATATTAAAAAACAAGAAAAATAAATTTGAAGTTAAAATTGATGATCAAATAATTAATGTAACTTCTACTCAAATTGTAGACGAAAAAAATATAAATCAAGGAGTATTGATTAATTTATATGATATAACTGAGATGAAAAAATTAGAAAAAATGCGGACTGATTTTGTAGCTAATGTTAGTCATGAATTAAAAACTCCTTTGACTTCAATTAGAGGTTTTATTGAAACTTTAAAAAATGGAGCTATTAATAAAAAAGAGGTGCGAGATAAGTTTTTAAATATAATAGATGTAGAAGCGTCAAGATTATCATCTTTAATATCAGATATTTTAACTTTATCTGATATTGAAAATAATGAACTTTTAGTAGAAAAAAGCAAGATAGATTTAGTTTCAATGATTAACAGTATTTTAAAAAGATTTGAAAATAAATTTGAAAAAAAATCTATTAAAGTCTATTTTGAACATGATGAAAATCATAATTATTTAGGAAATAAAAAGTGGATTAAACAAGTTTTTATTAATTTAATCGATAATGCAATTAAATATAATGTAGAAAATGGAAAGATATTTATTAGATTAAAGAATGATTCTAACAATATAATCTTTGTAATAGAAGATAGTGGTATAGGAATAGACAAGAAGTATCACGATAGGTTATTTGAAAGGTTTTATAGAGTAGATAAAGCAAGAAGCAAAGAAATAGGTGGTACAGGTTTAGGGCTTGCAATAGTTAAACATGTGATTTTATCTGAAGGTGGAAGTGTAGAAGTAGAAAGTCATAAAGGTCAAGGAACTAGATTCATTATTAAATTGAATAAAACTTAATTTAATAAATATTTAGATGATTTAATATGAAAAAAACGAAAATTTTAATAATTATTTTATTAAATGAATTCTAGATTAAAAAATCAGGGGTTAACCCTGTTTTTTTAATGGATATTTATTTTATCTAACTTAAATTTTTCATGTATTTTATTTACTGCTTTTTTTGAATTTTTTGAAGAAATAATACATGAAATTTTAATTTCTGAAGTAGATATCATTTCAATGTTTATGCCAAGTTCGTAAAGAGTTTCAAAATATGTAGAAGCAATTTCTGCATTTGAAGAAATACCTGTTCCAATTATTGAAATTTTTGATACATGTTTTTTAAATATAACTTCAGTATCGTTAAATTTATCAGAAAATTTTTCGCATATTTCTAAAGAGTCATCAAACGATTCATCTGAAACAGTAAAAGAAATATCATTTCTTTTATTATGATTCAGATTTTGAATAATAGTATCAATAGTTATATTTGCATTTGAAAGTTTAGAAAATAATTTAAAAGCTATTCCAGGTCGATCTGGAACTTTTGTTACAGTTATTCTATTGATATTATTGTCTAAAGCAATTCCTCTAATTAATGTTTTTTCCATAGTTGACTCCTTTATAATTTTTGTTCCATTCTTATTTTCATAAGAAGATTTAACAATTAAAGGTAATTTATATTTACTAGCAATCTCTACACTCCTAGGATGTAGTACACTAGCGCCTTGTCGAGCAAACTCTAACATTTCTTTATAACTAATTTCTTTTAGTTTTTTACTTTCAGGACATATTCTAGGGTCAGTAGTATATATTCCATCAACATCTGTATAAATCTCACATATTTTTGCATTTAGTGCACTAGCTACTGCAACTGCTGTAGTATCAGAACCTCCTCTTCCTAAAGTGGTAATATCTAAATTTTTTGTAACTCCTTGAAATCCAGCTATGATTACAATATTATTATTATTTAATTCTTTTTTTATACGTGTAGTATCAATTTCAGCAATTCTAGCTTTATTATGATAAGAATCAGTTTTAATACCAGACTGTCCTCCTGTAAGAGAAATAGATTTACAACCTATTTCTTGTAAAGCTATAGCTAAAAGAGAAATAGAGATTTGTTCTCCTGTTGATAAAAGCATATCTATTTCTCTTTTAGAAGGCTTGTTTGAAATTTTTTTTGCCATATCTATTAATTCATTAGTTGAGTCACCCATTGCTGATACAACGATTACTAATTTATTTTTTGAGTAGTCATTTTTTATTTGATTAGCTACACTCTTAATTCTATTAATGTCTTTGAGAGAACTACCTCCAAATTTTTTAACAATTATATTATCCATGATTCACCTCTAGTTTAATGCCTTGATTATTGATTGTACTTTTATAAATTTTCCATTTAGTATTAAGAGTATTAATATATTTATCTATTTCATTTAGGACTTTTTCATCTTTTATTAAACAAATCAAAGTAGGGCCTGCTCCACTTATAAATTTACCGTAGGTATTTAAAGAATCGATTTTTTTAAAAAGTTTTTTCCCATCTTTGATTAAGTTTATTCTGTAAGGTTGATGAATTTTATCTTCTAATAAATATTTAATGTTTTCTAAATTATTATTATTAAAAGCATTAATTAACATTCCTAAATTTGATAAAGTAAATAAAACATCTTTCTTTTTATACTTTTTAGGTAAAGCTTCTCTTGCTTTTTTTGTACTTAACTTGAAATTAGGAACAAGAATACAAAAATTTAAATTTTTTGGAAAATTAATTTGATCAATAATATATTTATTATTAATTTTTTTACTTATTTGAAGTCCACCTTTTATTGACGGGACTATATTATCAGGATGTCCTTCTATATCGGAAGCAATTTTAATTAATTCATTATTTGAATATTTATTGTCTAATAAATAATTAGCACAATAAACCCCTGCTACGATAGCAGCAGCTGATGAACCTAAGCCTCTTGATATAGGAATATCGTTTTTTATTACAGTTATTTTATAATTTTTTTTAGAATTATTCTTTTTTAAAATATTATCAATTGTATTAATTATTAAATTATTTTCTTTTTTAACTATATTTGATTTATCTTTCCAAATAAATTGATTTGAAGTACTTTTTTGAATAGTTAATTCTAAAAAAATATTTAAAGCAACTCCAAGACAATCAAATCCAGGACCTATATTTGCAGAAGTTGCTGGAATTTTCATTTTTAACATATTAGTCTCCTTTAATAATTAAAAAATATTTCCATGTAGCGTTATCAAATTGTTTCAAAATGTCTTTTATTACTGTTTCTTTTATATCGTATATTTTGATTGTTATTTCTTTATTAAATTCATTTGTTTCCAGATTAAATTTATAATCATTGAATTTATTAAAAATTTTATGAGTAGTTTTTGAAACGTCTTTTGTTTTAAATCTAATAAACCAATTTGTTTTATATGGATAAGAATCTAATATTTTAGCATTTTCTAATTTTAAACTAGACTGTTTTTTCCCATTTAAAATTGATAATAAATCCGAAAAGATTGCTGAACCAGTAGGGAATTTACCAGCACCTTTACCATAATATAATAAATCTTTAGTTAGATTACTTTTTAGGTGGATTCCGTTATACTCATTATCAATTTTAGCAAGTTGATTCTTTTTATTTATAAATATTGGTTGAACTCCTAAATATATACCATCTTTAGTTTGTTCAGAAATTGCAAATAATTTTATTTTTTTATTTAAATTTTTTGCATATGAGATATCTGTTTTGTCAATAGAAGTAATTCCACTACATTTAATATTTTCCCAATTAATTTTTTTATTAAAATTAATCATAGAAAGTATAGCTAGCTTTCTAGCAGCATCTAAGCCTTCCACATCAGAAGTTGGATCAGATTCAGCAAAACCTAAATCTTGTGCATTTTTTAATACTGATTCATAATTTTCATTATTTTCATACATTTGAGATAATATAAAATTAGTTGTTCCATTAATTATTCCATAAATGCTATTGATTTTATGTCCAGCAAGTCTTTTTAATAAAGGTTCTATAATTAAAATACCTCCAGCTACCGAAGCTTCATAATTGATTGTAACATTATTTTCGTTAGCTAAATTAGAAAATTCAACTAGGTTATTAGCAATAAGGTCTTTATTAGCAGTAATAACATGCTTACTTTGTATTAATGCATTTTTAACATATTTATAAGAAGGTTTTAATCCTCCCATTACAGAAATAACTACATCAATTGTTTTGTCCTCTAAAATCTCATCTATATCAGTTGTAAATAAATTGCTATGATGAAGGTCATTATATTTTTCAATAGATCTAACTAGAATTTTTTTAACTTTTATATCTATTTTATATTTTTCTTTAATCATTTTTTTATTTTCTTGAATTATTTCATAAGCTCCAGAACCAACAGTTCCGTAGCCTAAAAGAGCTATATTCATTTTGTCCTCCTATTCTATTAATAAAATATTTAATTTATTAATTCCATCTAATTTTTCTAATTTTTCAACAAGTTGGTGAAATGATATTTCTAAGTTTTTAATATCCAATTTTAAAGTAACTTGAGCGTGGTTATTTACAGGTGTATCTTGAGTTATAGTTAAAACATTCCCTTTATATTTAGCAATTTTATTTAATATATTTGATAAAACTCCAGATTGATGTTTTAAATCTAGTGATAAAGTGGCTTTAGTACCAATATTATTTTCAGCCAATTTAAAAACATGGTTACAATATTTATAATAGGTACTACGACTAATGTCAGCTTTTTTACAAGCTTCACTGACTCCTGAAGCTAATTCATCTCTTAATAACTTTTTAGCTTTAAGAACTTTTTCAAATATATCAGGCAAAACGGTTGAGTTAACTATTAAAAAATTTTCTTTTTCCATAAAACCTCCTGTTCGTCAATAAAAAACAATTGTACATCATTTGTGGAATGTCTAAATAATAACATAGTTTATATTTAACATCAAGAAATAATTTATTTAATTGCCACGAACTTAAGTTTGCAAAAATTATTATTCTGTTGTACAATTAGAATATGAAGTGATTTGCGATATAATGATTTTATGATATAATTAAAATGTTGTACATGCAGTTAAAAACATTAGTTTGTACCGAAGTTAGAAATTTGAGGTGAAAGATGTCAGGAAAAAAATCGTCATATGATAATGATAGTATAGTTGCTTTAAAAGGAGCTGAAAGAGTAAGAAAAAGACCATCAGTTATATTTGGATCAGATGGATTAAAAGGAGCTCAGCACTCTTTTTTCGAGATCCTTTCTAACTCTATTGATGAAGCTAGAGAAGGACATGGGAATTTAATTGAAGTAGTTTTACATAATGATAAATCAATTACTATAAAAGATAATGGAAGAGGTATCCCTTTAGACTATAATGAACGAGAAGGAAAATATAATTGGGAATTAATATACTGTGAGCTTTATGCAGGAGGAAAATATGATGACCAATCAAGTGAAAATTATGAGTATTCTTTAGGTTTAAATGGATTAGGAGCTTGTGCAACTCAATATAGTTCTGAGTTTATGGAAGTAACTGTTTATAGAGAAGGATATAAATTTGAACTTGAGTTTGAAAAAGGGAAAAACGTAGGTGGATTAAAAAAGACTAAGTGTGATTATGATTCACCAGGAACTATTCAGAGATTTAAACCTGATTTAGATGTATTTACTAGTATAGATATTTCTATAGACTATTTTAAAGAAGTGTTAAAAAAACAGGCTGTTGTAAATTCAAATGTTAGATTTATTTTAAAAGATGAGCAAAGTGAAGATGAGTATGAATTTTTTTATAAGAATGGTATTAAAGATTATATAGAAGAAATAAATGATGGTAAAAATTTTACAGATAAAATTTATTTAGAAGATGAAGGTATGGGTAAAGACCGAAAAGATAAACCTGAATATAAAACAAAATTTGAATTAGTTATGATGTTTAATAATAACGTAAATAGAATAGAACATTATCATAATTCATCATTTTTAGAACACGGTGGTTCACCTAATAAAGCAATTAGAACTGCTTTAGTATATGAGTTAGACAAATTTATTAAAAAAGAAAATAAATACAAAAAAAATGAAAAGAGAGTTACTTTTTCAGATATTGAAGATTCATTAATTTTAATTACTAATTCATTTTCAACTGTCACTAGTTATGAAAACCAAACAAAGAAAGCTATTACTAATAAATTTATTAAAGATTTTATTAAAGAGTCTTTAAGACAATACTTAGAAATATTTTTTATTGAAAATAAAATGACTATGGAAAAGATAATTGATCAAGTTTTAATAAATAAAAGATCTCGAGAAAAAGCAGAAAAAACTCGAAAAAATATTAAAAAGAAATTATCAAAAAGCTCAAATAATATGAAAAATAGAGTTAAGAAATACGTAGGTTGTAGATCTAAAAAAGTTGATAAAAGAGAATTGTTTATTTTAGAGGGAGATTCAGCTTTAGGTGCGTGTAAACTTGCTAGAGATGCTAAATTTCAAGCTTTAATGCCTATCAGAGGGAAAATATTAAATTGTTTAAAAGCTGATTATAATAGAATTTTTAAATCTAAGATAATTATGGATTTATTAAAGGTTATTGGGTGTGGTGTAGAAATCAAATCAAAACATTCAAAGAAATTTTCAACATTTGATATAGATGAATTGCCTTGGTCAAAAATTATTATTACAACAGATGCAGATGTAGATGGTTATCAAATTAGAACTTTAATTTTAGCAATGTTTTATAGATTATTGCCTAGTTTAATAGAAGAAGGTAAGATTTATATTGCTGAAACACCTTTATTTGAAATAAAGTATGATAATAAAATTGAATTTGCTTATAATGAAAAAGAAAAAAGAGAAATTATTAAAAAAATTGATTCGCCATATAAAATATTACGTTCTAAAGGATTAGGTGAAAATGATCCGGAAATGCTTTGGGAAACAACTATGGCACCTAAGACAAGAAGATTAATAAAAGTTGTACCTGAAGATGTTAAAGAAACAAAGAATATGTTCGATACTCTTTTAGGTAAAGAACTTGCTAAAAGAAAAAAGTTTATAGCAAAATTTGGTGAAAAATATTTAGATATGATAGATGTTAGTTAGGAGTCAATTGTGGATAGTAAATTAATTAATCAAAATATTACCAAGACATTAGAAAATAATTATATGCCATATGCAATGAGTGTTATTGTATCTCGGGCTATACCTGAAATAGATGGGTTTAAACCATCGCATAGAAAAATTCTTTATACAATGTATGAGATGAAGTTATTAAATAAAAGAATGACAAAGTCAGCAAATATTGTTGGTCAAACTATGAAGCTAAATCCTCATGGAGATTCAGCAATATACCAGACAATGGTTAGATTATCTACTGGACACGATGCACTTTTACACCCTTATGTAAAATCTAAAGGAAATTTTGGTAAAAGTACATCAAAAAATATGCAATATGCTGCATCAAGATATACTGAAGCAAAATTAGCAGATATTTCTAAAGAATTATTTAGAGATATTGAAAAAAACACAGTTGATTTTGTTGATAATTACGATGGTACAAAAAAAGAACCAGCACTTTTACCTACTACTTTTCCCAATATACTTGTAAATAATAATATGGGTATAGCTGTAGGTATGGCAAGTAATATATCTAGTTTTAATTTAAGAGAAGTTTGTAATACAACTATTGCTTATATTGAAGATAAAGCAATAAATTTATTAGATACTTTAAAAGCTCCAGATTTCTCAACAGGAGCTAAGTTAATTTATGATCAAAAAGCTTTAAAAGATATTTATGAAACAGGTAAAGGTGGTATAAATTTAAGAGCAAATTATAATTATATGGAAGAGGATAATTGTATTGAAATATATGAAATTCCATATACTACTACTATCGAGGCAATTATAAAAAAAATAATTAGATTAGTTAAGAATAATAAAATTAATTCAATAAAAGATATTAGAGATGAAACTGATTTAAACGGATTAAAAATTACTATTGATTTAAAAAGAGGTAAAGATCCAGAAGTTTTAATGGGTAAATTATTTAAAAAAACGCCTTTAGAATCGAGTTTTAGCTGTAATTTTAATATGTTAATAAATGGATCACCTATGACATTAGGTATAAAGAAAATTTTAGATTATTGGTTAGAATTTAGACGCGATTCTATAAAGAGAAAATTGCAATTTGAAATTAATAAATTGAGTGAAAAACTACATTTATTAGTGGGATTAGAAAAAGTTATTTTAGATTTGGATAAAGCTATTGAAATAATTAGAAAAACTAAAAAGAAAAAAGATGTTGTTCCTAATTTGATAAAAAACTTTGAAATTGATGAAATTCAGGCTGAGTATGTAGCAAATATTAAGCTTAGAAATATTAATGAAGAGTATATTATAAATAGAACTTCAGAAATTAAAGAATTAAAGAAAAATAAAAAGCAAAAAGAAGTTACTATAAAGTCAAAGAAAAAAATTAATCAAATTATTATAGATGATTTAAAAAGAATTAAAGAAAAGTATGGTATTGATAGAAAAACTGAAATTGTTAAAGAAGAGGAAATAATAGATCATAAACCAGTTAATATAATAAAAGATTATAATCTAAAAGTTTTTTTAACAAAGGATAATTATTTAAAAAAGATTCCTCTTACTTCTCTAAGAGCAAGTAAAGACCATAAATTAAAAGAAAATGATAAAATAAAACAATCTATTGAAGCTAGTAATAAATCAGAAGTTTTATTGTTTTCTAATAAACAAATGGTTTATAAAAGGTATCTATATGAAATAGATGATCATAAAGCATCTAATTTAGGCTTATATTTACCAAATTTATTAGATATGGATGATAATGAAGAAATTATATATATGGTAATAACTAAAGAATATAAAGGTTATATGTTATTTGCATATGAGAATGGAAAAGTTCAGAAATTATCTTTAGATTCATATTATACAAAAACTAATAGAAGATATTTGAAAAATGCATATTCAGATAAATCACCAGTTGTTAATGTACTTTATATTAAAAAGTCACTAGATTTAGCTTTAGTTAGATTAGCAAGTCCTAATGATTATAGACTATTAATTATTAATTCAGATTTAATATCTGAAAAAGCTACTAGAAAAGCTTCAGGAGTTAGAGCTTTAAGATTGAAAAAAAATAGTGAATTATTCAAAATGTGTTTAGAAAAAGATTTAAAAGTTAAAGATAAAAAACAATATTTTAATGATAAAATTCCACGTTCAGGTAAAAAAATTGATTCAATGGAAATTTTAAAAGCTTTAAAATATGATTAAATATTTTTTGTTTGGGTAAAACTTTAATGGGGTGATTTAATGAATAAGAATTTTAAAGAAAAATCTAAAAAGATTGGAATTATTTTTTCTGTTTTTATGATGATAGTTATTTATTATGAAATGAAGATATTTGATTTATTAATTGGTATCTTTAAACTTGAATGTTTAAATAAAAAAATAGCTAAGGTATCTTTAAAATCATTTATGTTTATAACTAAAGATATGGATGAATCAATTCTAATTGATAAGATGGATGATTTAGGTTGGAAATTTATTAATTTATATGGACGAGGGTATTTATTTACTAAAGATGGAGAAGAAGTAGTTTTAGTAAAAAAGAAACACTTAAGATATAATGTTTATGAAATACAATGCAAAAATAAATTATAATTATAAAAAAGATTTCATTAAAAGTGAAATCTTTTTAAATGTTATATATTTTATTAAATATTTTTTTTATATTTAATATTAAATTCTCATATTCAATATTATTATTAATAGAAATGATTAATTGATTTTTTAATTTATTACTAATATTTTTGAATTTATTTTTATAAAAAATTTTATGATTTATTAATTTATACAAATTATTTTTATGCTCAAAAGTAAATAGATTTATTTTGAATTTTATTAAATCATTTTCTGATTTAATATTATAAAGTTCACTATAAATTTCATTATTTTCAAATTGATTTAATGAGTTAGTTGAAAAAAACAAATAGTCTCCATCTATTTTTATATTTATCAAATATAAATTATCATGAATTTTTTTAGGATAAAATTTATAAATTTCATTAAAAGTGAAATAATTAAGAATTTGTATTACTGGAAGTAAATATAAAATGTCTTCATAATTATGTAATAATATTTTATTTAAATATTTTTGCTTTGAAGTTTTTAAATATCTATAATATAGTTTTATGGATTCTTTACCTGATATAGTATCTTTTCTTTTGATATTTAAAAAATTTTCAATTGATTTTAAATTATATTTGTCTATATTAAGTTTTGATTTATATTTTCTTATAAGTCTATATATATCAAAATTCTTATATAAATTCAACTGATAATTTATTTTGTATTGATTGAACTTTGAATTTAAAAAAGGTAAATCAAAACTATGACCATTATATGTTAATAAAAAATCATAAGAATTATTTTTTAAAATATCTATTAATTTTTCCAAAATTTCTTTTTCTTCTGATAAATCTTCACTAAAAATTTGTATAGCTTTTAAATTTTCTTTAGATTTAATTATTAATCCAATCAATATCACATTAGCTTTTTTTCTGCTAAATCCAGTAGTTTCTATATCTAAAACAATAAACTTTTTATTTAAAAGTTTTTTGTAATCATCTTTTAATAGATCTAAAAAATCACTTTTTATATTTTTTTCTTTGATAATCATTATAAAGTCCTTTCTTTTTTGATATACTTAAATTATACATTAATAGTAAATTAAGTTAAAGATAATTAATAAATTTGGAGGTACTATGGAAGTATATTTAGATAATGCTGCAACTACAAAGCCTATTAGTTCTTTAAATATTTTAAAAGATTTACCTTTTGGGAACCCTTCTTCACTACATGATCTAGGATTAAAATCTAAAAGTAAAATAATTCATTCTAAAGAAGTAATAAGAAAATATTTAAATGTTAAAAGGAATGAGATTATATTTACATCAGGTGCGACTGAAGCTAATAATTTGGCTATTATAGGTTCTGCATTAAGAAATAAAAATAAAAGAAATAAATTAATAACAACTAAAATTGAACATAAATCTGTATTAAATTCATTTAAATATTTACAAAACTTAGGATTTGAAGTAATATATTTAGATGTAGATGATAAAGGAATAATAGATCTAGAACAATTAGAAAAAAATTTAGATGATAATACTTTATTAGTAAGTATTATGCATATTAATAATGAAACAGGAGCAAAACAACCTATTGAAAAAATTTCTAAAATAGTAAAAAGAAAAAACAATAAAATTATTTTTCATACTGATGGAGTCCAATCATTTACTAAATATAAGATTAATTTAAAAAATATTGATCTATATACCTTTAGTGGTCATAAAATCCATGGGATAAAAGGGGTAGGAGGACTTTATAAAAGTGATAGTATAAATTTAGATAGTATTTTAAAAGGTGGTCAGCAAGAATATAATATTAGACCTGGTACTGAAAATTTATTTGGTATAATAGTTTTAGCTGAAGCTGTTAAGAAAAACATTTATAATATAGAAAAAAATGAAAAAAATGTAAAAAAATTAAAAGAGAGAATGATAAAATACTTAGAAGAAAATATTGAAAATATTAATATAAATTCTAAAGATGATAGAATTTTTTCAAATTATATTTTAAATATATCTTTCAAGAATATATTAAGTGAAGTTTTACTACACGATTTAGAATCAAAAGGGATTTATATATCTACTGGATCAGCTTGTAATTCTAAGTCAAAAAGTTATTCTCATGTTTTAGAAGCGATTGGTCTAGATGAAGATAAATTAAAAGGATCTATTAGAATATCATTTTCTAAAAATAATACAATTGAACAAATTGATTATGCATGTAGAGAAATAAAAAAATCAGTAAAAGATTTAAGAAAAATTATAAGATGAAAGGGAAATTTATGAAAACATTAATTGTAAAATATGGTGAATTAGCTTTAAAAAAAGGGAATAGAGGTCATTATGAAAGTGTTTTAATTCGAAATATTAAAAAGGTCTTAAAAGGATTAGATTTTAAAATTATTCAAAAAAGAGGAAGAATATATATAGAATTTAGTAGATATACTTTTGATGAGATAATTTCAAAAGTAAAAAAAGTATTTGGTATAGTAGGATTAGCTCCTTGTTTAAAATGTAAAAATAATATAAATGAAATGAATAAGGCAGCGAAAGAATTAGTTGAAAATGCATTAGAAGATAATAACTATAAAAGTTTCAAAGTAGAAACTAGAAGAGCAAATAAAGGTTTTAAATATAAATCACCTGAGATTTCAACAAAAGTAGGCGGTTTTATTAATCAGACATTTGATGAATTAAAAGTCGATGTACATAATCCAGATTTAGTTATTGATATTGAAGTTAGAAAAAAATCCTTTGTTTATGTTAATGAAACAAAGTGTTTTGGAGGATTACCTTATAGTACAAGTGGGAAAGGCTTATTATTATTATCTGGTGGAATAGATAGTCCGGTTGCAGGTTGGATGATGGCTAAAAGAGGAGTTACATTAGAAGCTATTCATTTTCATTCATATCCATTTACTTCAAAAAAGGCAACTAATAAAGTATTAGGGTTAGCAAGAGAATTATCTAAATACACACAAAAAATTAAAGTTCATTCTGTAAATATTTTAGATATATATAAAGAAATAAAAGAGAAATGTCCAGATAAACATTTTACAATTATCGGTAGACGTTTTATGACAAAAATAAGTGAAAAGATTGCTAAATATCATGATATAGATTCATTAATAACAGGTGAAAATATAGGACAAGTGGCTTCTCAAACAATGAAAGGTTTAAATATAACAAATTCTTCGGTTAATATACCAATATTTAGACCACTTATTGGTTTTGATAAAAATGATATTATTTCAAAGGCTAAAATGATAGGTACTTATGAAACATCTATTTTACCTTATGAAGATTGTTGTACTGTGTTTTTACCACAAAAAGTTGATACTAGTCCTAAATTAGAAGATATTGAAAAATTAGAAGAGAGTTTAAAAGTTGATAGTCTAATAAAAAATGCAATAGATAAAAAGGAAACTTTTATAATTACTCCAAGTACTGAATTAACTTATTAAAAAAAGGCCTTTAATAGTTTTTAAAAACTATTAAAGGCTATTTTTTTAATTGATTTCTGTCTCAATATTAGTATCTGTATCTTCATTTTCTTCATTATTGTCATTTTGTTTTTCTTCTAAGAAATTTTGCAATTCTTTTTCATAATAAGGAATTTGATTAATTTCTTGTGGTTTAACTATTGAATTATCTGGAAGTAAAATTTTCTTATCTTTTAAAATTCTAGTTTGTAGTGGTAAAAATAATTTTTTGTCATCTTTAAGTGTAATTCTAACAGGATTTATTACTATTGCTGTTTGATTGTCATAAAATTTAAAATGACTATTTCCAGTATTATCATCTGAAATATCTTCAGAGATATCAATTGTTTCTAAATGAATATCACACTCTTCAGTTGGTAATATATATTTTTCATCTTTAATATGGATAGGATTACCATATTTATCTTTATGTTCTTCAGGATCATACTCTCCATTTAATCTTTCAGTAAACACTTTAGATTCAATTAAAGTAGTTGGACAATATTCAGTAGCAAGTTTTCCAGATTCTTTACATATATTTGCTTGAACATGTACATCATCAGTTTCTGTTGGTTGTGTTCCTTGAATAAAGTATTCACTTATTACTGTATTTCTAGGATCCATATAAGATAAATTTGTTGGAATTTTTCCTGATTTAGTATCTACTGATCTTTGAATAATGTTATCAGGTTTGCTAAAGTCTCTATCAGGTAAATCTTTATGAATATTTTTCATTACGTAACTCCAAAATTCAGAACTTACAGCACTACCTTCATCGAGTGGTATATTATAATCAGTACCAAACCAAGTTACTCCTGCATAATATGGAGTTATCCCAGTAAACCAAGCATCATATTTACTAGAAGTAGTCCCTGTTTTACCTGCAACTGGTATTCCTTTATTATTTTTTCTTATTTGTGCTTTAGTAGCAGTTCCTTTAGTAACTGTTGAACGGATCATATCTCTTATAATAAAAGATACATCTTCTTCAATTACTAGTGTTTTATCTGGCTTATTATTTAAAATCACATCACCATTGCTATCGATAACTTCTGTATAAGAAATAGTATCCATACGAGTACCATTATTTCCAAAAGTTCCAAAAGCTTCAACTAATTCAATAGGTTTTATACCTCTTGTCATACCACCTAATGCAACAGATGATAAATTATGGTCATTATTTCTTCCTTCATCAACAATAGTAGTAATTCCAAATTTTTTCATATACTCTATACATTTTTGAATACCTAATGTATTAGCCAATTTAACAGTTACAACATTCATAGATTGTTCTAATCCCTCTCTTAAAGTAGATATGCCTCGATATTTATATTTAAATCCTCTAGATTGTTCATACCAATTAATAGGCCATCTTTTTTCATCATTACCTGATAAATAAGTAGGGATATCATCTATTACGGATGCAGCAGTATAATTTTTACTATCTATAGCAGGTGTATAAACTGCAAATGGTTTTACAGAAGAACCTGGTTGTCTAGAGTTTAATGCTCTATTATAAATCTTTTGGCCTTTTAAGTTTCTTCCACCAACAATTGCTTTTAATTGACCAGTCCGGTAATCTAAAATTACCATAGCTGACTGTGGTTGAATTGTTCCTTTTTCAGATAAATAGTATTTATTTTCAGGAATAACTAAATTGCCATTTTTTTGTTTAATAAAATTATCATTTGAGTTTATAAATCTAGAATCAACAATTAAATTGCCATCATCATCAAACGATTTATATTCATTTGGTATTAAAATTTCTCCTCCTTCATAACTATATAAATCAACAATATTTACTGTACCATTTCTATTAGTTATATTTTTATTGTTTTCCTTATCATATGAAAATAAATTTTCTAAAACTACTTGAATTCTTTCAAGTTTACCATCTTTATATTGAGAGTAAAAATTCAATTTATTATTTTTATATAAAATTAAGTTATCATTTTCATCAAATTTAAAATCGCTTGAAGATAAAACTAAATTTTTATTTTCATCAATTAATTTAGATTTTTTATAAAGTATAATTTTTTGATTATTATTTTTAGATATAATATGCCCATCTTTATTAAAGGTTACTGTAACTTTTGGAAAAAGTTCATTTGATGAAAATAAATTTGCTTTAAAAAGCCCTTGTTTTAATTTAACAACTTCATCACTTTCCATACCGTATTTTAATACATTTGATTTAATATCGTCTTTATTAATTAATTGTAAATCAATTAATTTTTGTTTAGTTCCTGGACCTACCATACCATCAATTTGAAGATCAAATTTTCGTTGTAGCTCTTTTACTGCATCTCTTGTAGGATAACCAAAGAATTTTGTAAAATTATTTTTAGCATATGCATTTTCTAAAGTTTTTTGCATATTAAAGTCTATAGTAGAATATATCTTAAGACCACCAGTATATAATAAATTTACTGCTTCTTTTTTTGTATATCCTCTTTTTTCTATTAAATCATTTACTACTTCATCTTCAACCATATCAGAAAAATAAGATGAAATTTCCGTTCCTCTTTCAATACTAGGATTTAATAAATCCGGGATATTTATTTCAAAAGCTTCTTCTTTTTGTGCTTTTGTAATATAACCATTTTTTTCCATTAAATTTATAACTGTTTTATATCTTGATTCACAATCTTCATTAAAAATATAGGAATAAAGTTCATCCTTTTTCTTAATAACAACATCTTTATCAGTAATATTTTCTGTTTTAATTGAAAACATCGGTTGATATTTAGTTGGATTTTTAGGTATTCCAGCTAAAATAGCTGATTCATATAGATTTAAATTTTCAGCATCTTTTGAAAAATATTTTTGACTTGCAGCTTGGACTCCTTTTGAGTTGCTACCTAAATAAATAGTATTTAAATATGCCTCAATTATTTGTTCTTTTGTTAAATATTTTTCAAGTTGTATTGCATAATATGCTTCTTTAATTTTACGAGTTATTGATCTTTCATATTTTTCATTAATTAAATAAATATTTCTCGCAAGTTGTTGGGTGATTGTAGAAGTACCACCTATTCTTTTATCAGTTAATAATGAATCTTTTACAGCACCTGCCATTCTAATAAAGTTAAAACCTGAATGTTCGAAGAAAGTTTTATCTTCAATAGAAATATAAGCATTAATTAAATTATTACTCATATCTTGATATTTTATAAGAGTTCTAGCACCATTTCTTTGAAGTTTTTCTAATTCATTACCTTGATTATCTAAAATCACAGAATTTTCAACTAATCTTTCATTAATTTTTGATGGATTAATTTCTTTTACATCATCTAAGGCATCTTTTATTAAATATAGTGAAATGCCTCCACCAATAAGACCTACAATTATTCCGAAAATCAAAACAAATTTTAGAAAGCTTAAAAATTTATTTTTCTTTTTTTTCTTCTTTGTCATAAAAACCTCCATAATTCATATTCCTGTTTATTATACCATAATCAAAAGATAAATAAAATTCATAACTAAATTTAATGAAATATAAATTCAATTAGTTGTATAATACTATTTAATTGATATAATAAGTTTATAATTAATATATATAAATAGAATAGGAGAAAATATGTTCAAAACTATAAAAGAACCAATTAAAAGTCAATTCAAAGTTAAAAAGTCTAAATTTATTGGTTATTTATTTCCTGTTGATAATGAAAATATGGCAAATAAATATATTGAAAAAATAAAGAAAAAACATTATGATGCAACTCATAATGTTCCAGTATATTTGATAGGTGAAGATAAAAATATTCAAAAATATAGTGATGATGGAGAACCATCTGGTACAGCTGGTTTACCAATTTTAGAACTTTTAAAAAATGAAAATATTACTAATATTGTCGTAGTTGTAACACGTTATTTTGGAGGTACTAAATTAGGGACAGGTGGATTAGTCAGAGCTTATACAAAATCAGTTAAATTAGCATTAAAAAAAGCTAAAATTTTAGAAAATAAGAAATATATTTTTACTAGTTTTTCTATAAATTATACAATTTATGGTAAAATTAAGAATTTTATATCTAAAAATGACTATATTATTTTAAAAGATTCTGATTTTACAGATGTTGTTACAATAAAAATGTTTATTATTCCACAAAAATTTGATAAAATAAAGGAAGAAATTAAAAATATGACAAATGGAGATGTAGTTTTAAAGCAATTAGAAAGTAAAAATTTAATTGTATAAACTATTTCTATATAAAAAGGAGGAGAAAAATTATGCAAGAAAAAATTGATAAAATGTTGAAGTTAAAAAAATGGGTTGTTGTTGGAGCTACTCAAAATCAAAAGAAATATGGTTATAAAATATATAAATTATTAAAAGATAATGGTTATAAGGTTACTCCTGTTAATCCAGTATATGATGAAGTAGATGGTGATAAAACAGCAGATAATTTATTAGAAGTAAATAAAGATTTTGAAGCAGTGAGTATAGTAGTTTCTCCTAAACGTTCTGAGAAAGTTGTAGAAGATGCAATTGAATTAGGAGTTAAAAATTTATGGTTTCAGCCTGGTACATTTACTCCTGAGATAATTGAAAAAGCAGAAGATGCTGGAATAGATGTAGTATTTTATGATTGTTTATTAGTTGAACTAAAAAAGAAATTAGGTAAGGAAGGTTAAAGTGAAAAAACATATTGATTATTTAGTTAAATGGTTGAGAAAAAAGGTCAAAGAATCTAATACTAATGGATTAATTGTAGGTTTATCTGGCGGAATAGATTCATCAGTTTGTGCTGCTTTAATAAAAAAAGCATTTCCAAATGATTCATTAGGACTAATATTACCTTGTAGTTCAAATAGTATTGATAAAGAATATGCTGTTAAATTAGCTGAAAATATTGATATTGAATATAAAGAAATTAATATTTCTAATGAACACGAAATGCTTTATTCTAAAATAGAAAATGTTTCTGATATTGAGCTAGATAATAACAATATAGTAAGTGCTAATTTAAAAGCTAGATTAAGAATGACAACAATTTATGGTTTAGCTAATGCTTATAATTATTTAGTAATTGGAACTGATAATGCCGCTGAGTTATTAACTGGTTATTTTACTAAATATGGTGATGGTGGTGTAGATATTATGCCAATTGCTAATTTAACAAAAGGTGAAGTTTATGATATGGCAAAAGAGTTAGGTGTACCAAAAGAGATAATTGAAAGACCTCCAACAGCTGGACTTTGGGAGGGACAAACAGATGAAAGTGAAATGGGAACTACATATAAAAAGATAGATAGATATATTAAGGGTAAAGAGATACCATCAAAGGATAAAAAAATAATTGAAAAAATGAATAAAGTTTCTGAACATAAAAGAAACTTACCACCTAGTCCAAAAAGATTTATTAAGGAGTAATTTATGGGAAGATTTATGTCAATTGCTAATAAAAAGAAAAAAGAAGATAGAAAAAGAGCGAAGGTTTTTGCTAAATTAAGTAAAAAAATTTCTGTTGCAGCTAGAGAAGGCAGTGATTTAGAATTTAATGCAACTTTAGCTACAATAGTAGAAGAAGCAAAAGCTAAAAATATGCCAAAAGATAATATTGAACGAGCTATAAAAAAAGGAGCAGGTGAATTAGAAGGAGTAGAGTATCTAGATTTAATATATGAAGGTTATGGTCCTTCTGGTATAGCTGTAATAGTTGAGGTTTTGACTGATAACAAAAATAGAGCTGCAGCTGATATTCGACATGCTTTTGATAAATATGGTGGTAATTTAGGCGAAAATGGCTGTGTATCTTTTATGTTTGACCATAAAGGAGTACTAGTTATTAAAAATAGTGAAAATATTGATGATGAAGAAATAATGATGGAAGCTATTGAGGCTGGAGCTGATGATATAGACATTGATGATAAATTTATTGAAATTTACTCTGAGGTAAATGATTTTGGTAAAGTAAGAGATTTCTTTAAAGAAAAAGGATTCGAATTTGAAGTTGCCGAATTAAGATATTTACCTAAAAATATGACTAAATTAGATAATAAAAAAGATATTGAAAATATGGAAAAGATGATAGATTTGTTAGAAGATAATGATGATGTTCAAAAAATATATAATAATTGGGAAAATTAAATTTTAAGACTATTAAATGAGATTATTTAATGGTCTTTTTTTTTATTAAAAAATGTTTTTATCTTTAAAAATAAGGTAAATAAGTAATAGAGATAAAGAAACTAAAATATTTACAAAATATTAGATTTAAATAATCAAATTGTTATGTTAAAAATTGTACAGGGAGGTAAAATTGGAAAATAAAATGTTAACAGGTAATGAAGCAGTAGCAAGAGGTTTTTATGAAGCAGGTGGTAAATTAGCTAGTAGTTATCCAGGATCACCTACTGTTGGTCTTTTAACTGCATTAAAAAAGTATGATTCTATTTATTCAGAGTTTTCTACTAATGAAAAAGTTGCTCTAGAAGTTGCTATGGGATCTTCTTTAAATGGTGCTAAAAGTCTAGTTTCAATGAAGCATGTAGGTTTAAATATAAGCTTAGATCCATTAATGGCTTTTACTGAAACACCAATAAATGGAGGATTTTTATTAGTTTCAGGTGATGATCCAGGATTATCTAGTTCGCAAAATGAGCAAGATAATCGTATTTTAGCTAAATTTGCTAATTTAGCTATATTAGATCCTAGTGATAGTCAAGATGCATTAGATTTTACTAAAAAAGGATTAACTCTAAGTGAAAAATTTGGTTTGCCTATGATGCTTAGAATTACATCAAGATTGTGTCATAGTAGAAGTAAAGTTAAAATAAGTGATAGAGAAGAAAGTAAAATAAAGGGATTTAATAAAGAATCTGAAAAATATTGTATGATCCCTTCAAATGCAAAGCCGCAACAAAAATATATGAAAGAAAGGTTAAGTAATTTAAAAAAGTGGGCTAATGATACTGAGATAAATAAACTTGAAAAAAATGGTAGTGATTATTTAGTTATTACTTCTGGCTTAGTTTATAATAATTTAAAAGAAATAGATGTAAATGTTGATATTTTAAAACTAGGATTAATCTATCCTTTAGCTGATAAAAAAATAAAAGAGATAACAAAAGAATATAAAAAGGTTATTGTTTTAGAAGAATTAATGCCATTTATAGAAAATGAACTAAAATTAATTGGTATAGATTGTATAGGAAAAGAAATTTTTTCATTTACTGGAGAATTAGATATAATAGATATTAAAAAAGGATTAAAAGAAATTGGTATTTATGAAAAAGAAATAAATAATACGCTAGATTTAAATTCTAGTATTCCTAGACAACCTGTTTTTTGTACTGGATGTCCGCATAGATCAACTTTCGATATAATTAAGAAATCCAAAGCTGAAATTGTTATAGGCGATATTGGATGTTATTCATTAGCAGCATTAGAACCTTTTAAGCAATCTGATACTATATTTAGTATGGGAGCAAGTGTAGGCGTATCAAAAGGAATTGCAAAATCTAGTACAAAAGAACAAAAAGATAAACCAATAGTTAGTGTAATAGGAGACGGAACTTTTTTCCATTCAGGAATACCATCTTTTATAAATCTACGACATCAAATAGATGGTGATGAAAATATAACATTTATCATATTAGATAACAGAACTACTGCCATGACAGGTGGTCAACATAATGGAAGTTCAGGTAGATTTAATGAAAAAAATGATTTAGATATTAGTATTAAAGAGTTATTAACTACTATAGGTTTTGAAAACGTTTATGAATTAAATCAATATAAATATGATATAGCCAAAGAAAAAATAAATGAGGAAATAGATAAAAAAGGGATTTCTATAATAGTTGTAAATGGTCCATGTGCATTAAAATATAAGTTAAATAAACCTTCATATTTTGTAGATCCAGAAGTATGTATTGGATGTAGAAGTTGTATAAAAACAGCTTGTCCACCTTTAGAAATGAAAAAATATGATGAAATTGATGAATTAAAGTCTTCAATTGATCCTAATATGTGTGTTGGTTGTAGTGTATGTGCACAAGTTTGTCCAGTAAATGCAATTAAAGATTCTTCTGAGGAGGAAAAGGATGAGTAAAAATATATTATTAGCAGGTATGGGCGGTCAAGGTCTTGTATTAATGACTGATATAATATGTGATGCTGCTTTAAATGCAGATTATGATGTAAAAAGTAATGATGTTGTTGGTTTGTCTCAAAGAGGTGGAATGGTTTGGGGCAATGTAAAAATAGGAGATGAAGTTTTTTCTCCTAATATAGAACCGTCTAAAGGGGATTTTTTAATAGCAATGGAACCTTTAGAAGGTTATAGATGGGTAAATATTTTATCTGATAATGGAAAAATAATTATGAATACTAAAGAGATTAATCCAGTTATTATTCAACAAGAAAGTGAGGAGTATCCTAATAAAAAAATTGATAACTTAAAAGAAAAATATAAAATTGTTAAATTAAATGCCTTTAAAAAAGGAGTAGAATTTGGTACTTCTAAAGTTGCAAATGTAATTTTAATAGGTATTTTAGCAAAAAATTTAAATGAAAAAAATATAAATATTGATAAAGAAATTTGGTTAGATAGTATCTTTAAATATGTTCCTAAAAAATATAAAGATATAAATAAAAAGGCTTTTGAATACGGATTTAATTATGAAAATTAGGAGGTGTTTATGAAAAAATTAAGTATTAAGACTGATGGATTGACTAGTATTGTCGATATTACAGTTCGTATAAGAGAATATTTAAGAGTAAATAAATTTGAAGATGGAATTTTAACGATTTTTGTACCACATACAACCGCTGGAATAGTAATAAATGAAAATGCAGATTCTACAGTAAAAGATGATATTGAATATAAATTAAAAGATTTAATTCCTGTAAATGATAATTATAAACATTTAGAAGGGAATTCTCATGCACATATAAAATCTTGTTTATTTGGAAGTTCTGAAACTGTTATTGTTGAAAATAATAAGTTAGTTTTAGGAAGATGGCAAGGAATATATTTATGCGATTTTGATGGACCAAGACAAAGAGATGTATATTTAAAATTTATAAAAAGTTAAATTTTTAAGCTTTTAATAGGTATTTATCTATTAAAAGCTTAATTTTTAAAAAAGATTTTCTTTAGTGTAAAAGGCTTTAAAATTACTAATAATTAAATCAGGATTTTTTGATTTTAATTTTTTTAGACTATGAGCTCCAGTTGTAATAGAAATAGTTTTTGCTCCAATAGCTTTTCCACATTCAATATCATTAATAGTATCTCCAATAACATATATTTTTTCAAATGAAGTTTTATAAAAGTTTTCAGCCTTTTTTAATGCAGATTTAGCAATACCTACTCTAGTTATTGAATCATTTCCAAAACCACCTATAGGAAAATATTTCCAAAGTCCTACTTTTTTTAATTTAAATTTAGCACCTATTTTTAGTTCACCCGTAATTAATCCTAATTTATAATCAGTAGATTCTAATTTTTTTAAAAATGATAAAATATCAACATTTTTACGCCAAATATCAGTATTTTTTGATTTTTCTAATTCATTTTTGTATATTTTTAAAAAATCATTCCAAAGTTTATTATTAAAAGATCTATTATGTTTTTTTAAGATTTCATTAAATATATCCTGATTAGATCTTCCAGAAGTATCAACCGTTTTCATTGAATTTTTTGTATTTAATAAAATATCTGCTGCATTTTCAAAAGAATTATCTGTATTTTTGTCTCTTTGAATTAATGTACCATTAACATCGAAAAAAATTAATTTACTCATTAAAAACCCTCCTATTTTATTTTAACATAAATTTTAATTTTAATAAAAAAATGTTATAATTAACATATATGGAGTGATATTATGAGTAAAAAAAAATACTATGCTGTAAAAAAAGGAAGAAAAAACGGTATATATAATTCATGGGAAGAATGCAAGAAACAAGTATATAAATATAAAAATGCTGAATATAAATCTTTTAAATCTTTAGATAAAGCAAAAAACTTTATGAATGATAGTAATATTGAAGATATATATGGTGAAAAGTTAAATAAACAATTAAAAGAAAAAAAGGCCGTTTTGGCTTATGTAGATGGAAGTTTTTCTAAAAAGAAAAAGATATATTCTTATGGTTGTGTTTTATTAGATACAAAAGAAGTTGCAAATTTAAAAGGTATAGGAAAAGATAAATCAATTATTTCAATGAGAAATGTAGCAGGAGAACTATTAGCTGCAAAAAAAGCAATTAAATGGGCAATTGAAAATAATTATGAAAAAATAGTAATACATTATGATTATAGTGGAATAAAAAATTGGGCTAAAGGATTTTGGAAAACTAATAAAAAAGGAACAATTGAATATAAAAAATTTATTGACAAAATAAAAGATAAAATTAAAATAGAATTTATAAAAGTAAAGGCACATTCTGGCGATAAATATAATGATAAGGCTGACAAGTTAGCGAAAGATGCAATAGATAATTTTACAAAATAGTTAAAGGAGTATATATGCGTATAGTTTTGACTAAAAATCTAATGGAAGGTATGAATATTGGAAAACCTGTATATGGTGAAAATGGTAATCTTTTAATCCAAAGAAAGACTAAACTTACAAGAAAATATATAAAAAGATTAAAAGATATAAATATACCAGCAGTATATATTGATGATAATATATCAAGAAATGTATATCAAGAAAATATAATTCCAGATGATGTTAAAATAAAAACTATTTTTGAATTTAAAAAACAAATAGATTTTGTAACTTCAAGTTCTAAAAAATTAAATAGAAAAAGTTTATTACCTGAAAATAATTATAGATCTATGAAAATGATAGTTGAAAATATAAGCTCTTTTTTAGAAGAATCTGAAAATACACTAACTAATATAACTGAAATAATGTCTACTAATTTAAATTTATATGAACATTCTATAAACGTATTAACTTTATCATTACTTTTAGCTGAAAATCTAGGTTTTACTGGTGATAAGTTAATTGAAATAGGGATGGGAGCTTTACTTCACGATATTGGTAAAATTGATATAGAAGAAGCTCTACATAAAAATCCTCAAAGTTTAAATCAAGAAGAAAGAAAAAAATATAGGAAACATCCTAAATTAGGCTATAATATGCTAAAAGACAATTTAGAAGTTTCTCCTTTTGTAAAAACTATTATTTTACTTCATCATGAATTACTTGATGGATCAGGTTTTCCAAAAGGTTTAAATAAAAGCGAATTAAAAAATCATTTACATGTAAAAATAATAACAGTTGCAAATATGTTTGATAATTTAGTTAATAATATAATAATTAAAGATAGAGTCCCTGTATATAAAGCATTAGAGATTTTATCTTCAAAGGTTCATAGTAAAATAGATATTGATGTTTATGATGCTTTAATTCAAAATATAGCGCCTTATCCACCTGGAACTGGAGTACTTTTAAGTAATGGTAAAAAAGGAATTGTAATTAAAAATAATCCAAAAGAACCTACAAGACCAGTAGTTAAAATTTTACAAGATAAATACGGAGCTTTTTTAAGAAAAATGGAAACAGTAGATTTGTTAGAAGAATTGACTCTTTTTATTGAAGATACTTGTAATTTAGATTTTAGACATTAATTTAAAATTTATGAATATTTTTTGTTCAAGTGGATAAATAATAAACGAATATTAAAAAAAAATTAAGAGAAATTTAAGATTTATCTTTTATACTTTGTTTAAAGAGTTAAGTACTTAAAAGAGGTGGTTTTATGGATGAAAAATATAATAAAAATGAAGAAATTAGAAATAAGGAGATTAGAGAGAGTGAATATAATAAAAATAAGTTTTCATTTAGTAAGATAATTATTTTAGTTATAATTGCTTCATTAATTGGTGGAGTAGCAGTAGGCTTTGGCAGTGAATATTTTAAAAGTAATTTTTTAATAACCAAAAATGATGATCAAGTTAAAAATGATAACTCTTCAGAGCAAACAGATTTTAAAAAAGAATTAGTTTTAGCAAAAGATGAAATGAATACAGTAGAAATAGTTGAAAAGATTGGGCCTTCAGTTGTAGGAATTACATCTAAGATTAAATATCAAGATTGGTTTAACAATGTAAGAACTTCAGAGGGTTCAGGTTCAGGAGTTATTTATAAAAAGACAAATGAAAAAGTATATATTTTAACAAATAATCATGTTGTTGAAAATGCTGATGAATTATTAGTAGAAATACAAAAAGATAATTTTGTAAAAGCAAAATTAATTGGAACTGATAGTATGTCAGACTTAGCAGTTATTTCAGTAGAAAACAAAGAGGAATTTGATTTAATTAAACCTATTGACTTAGGTGATTCTCAAATCTTAAAACCAGGTCAAAAAGTAATAGCTATTGGTAATCCTTTAGGATATAATAATACTGTAACAGTAGGTGTAATTAGTGCGTTAAATAGAAAAATAAGTCCAAATGATAATTTTCCATTAATTCAAACTGATGCAGCAATTAATCCAGGGAATAGTGGCGGAGCATTATTAGATTCAAAAGGAAAATTAATTGGTATTAATACAGCAAAAATTTCAGAAACATCTGTAGAAGGAATTGGATTTGCAATTCCAATTAATAAAGCTAAACCTATTTTAGATGAAATTATTGAAAAAGGATATGTTTCTAGACCATATATAGGTATAGTAGGAGCTGATGTTGATGAAAATACTTCAGATTTATATGAAATACCAATAGGTATATATGTTAAGCAAATAGCTAAAGATTCTGGTGCATATTATTCAAACTTAGAACCAGGAGATATAATTATTGGTTTTAATGATAAATCTATAAAAAATTTAGAAGATTTAACTGAAGAGATAAAAAAACATGAAGTTGGAGAAACTGTAACTTTGACAGTAATTAGAGAAGAAAATAATAAAAGAGAAAAGCTTAAAATAGATGTAAAGTTATCTCAAAGAGATAAATAAATTTAAGGATGTGTTTAAAAACATATCCTTTTTTGATATACTAAAAATATATAAATTATAAGGAGGGTATATGTCAAAAGTTTATTTTACAGATTTAAAATCAAATTCAAAAAGCAATAATAAGCAAGCAAAACTCCAAAAGTTATTAATTAAAAGTGGGTATTTATCTAAAATTAACCCTGAACAATTAATTGCTATTAAATTACACTTTGGTGAAGAAGGTAAAGATACTTTCATAAGACCAATTTTAGTTAGACCAATAGTGGATAAGTTAAAAGATTTAAAAACATTACCATTTTTAACAGATACAAATACATTATACACTGGACCTAGAAAAAAAGGGCCTAGTCATCTAGAGATAGCCCATAAACACGGGTTTACACCAATTGTTACTAATGCACCAGTAGTTATTGCCGATGGTATCAATGGGAAAAATTATACAGATATAAAAGTTGATTTGAAACATTTTAATAAATGTCATATTGCCGGTGAGATTGTTAATTCAGATTCAATGGTAGTTTTAAGTCATTACAAAGGTCACGAAATGGCTGGATTTGGTGGAGCTATTAAAAATCTAGCAATGGGATGTGCACCACCTATTGGCAAAGGTGACCAACATTCTACTAATCAAACTGTTAATGAAGAAGATTGTATTGGATGTAAACAATGTATAGAATCTTGTGCTTTTAGTGCTATAAAAATGATAAATGAAAAAGCAAATATTAATAGAGAGAAATGCGTTGGATGTGGAGAATGTATGACAGTCTGTCCAACTGATGCAATTTATCTTGATTGGAAAACAGAGTTAACTGAATTTAATGAAAGAATGGTTGAATATGCTTATGCATCAGTCAAAAATAAAGAAAATTTATATATTAATTTTTTAGTTGATATCACACCAAATTGTGACTGTGTTCCTTGGAGTGATAAACCTTTAGTTAAAGATATAGGGATACTTGCAAGTACAGATCCTGTAGCAATTGATCAGGCTTCATTTGATTTAGTAAGTGGAGAGTCTGAAGAAGGTAAAAATGTATTTAAAAGTGTTCATCCAAATACAGTAGGAGAAATCCAATTAAATTATGGTCAAAAAATTGGATTAGGCGAAAAGATATATGATTTAATTAAGATATAAAAAGTATATAGTAACCTATAATAACAATTGATAAATCAGCAAATAAATGAGGGATATATGAATTATATATATCCTTTGTTTTTTTTGCTAAAAAATTAAATAATAAACCAGCAATAAATAAACCAATTAACGGAAAGATTAAAATTAATTTATTTGAAAACCAGTTGATAAAATTAGCCAAATGATATATTGAAAAAGATAATGCCGAAAAAACACTTGCAAATTTTTTATTTCTAAAATTTTGTAAGATAAAGCCTCTAAAAAAATATTCTTCTAAAAGTGCGTTTATAAAAATCAAATAAAAACTAGCTATAAAAAAAGAAATACCTTTCAGATTATATTTATAAAAAAAATCATTTTTAATTTTTGTTAAATTTAAAAAATCTTTTATAATAAAAAATCCAATAAAAATAATTAAAAAAGTAAAAACAGATACATATATTCCACTTTTATAATTTTTAAAATTTTTTATTTTAATAAAATTCATTTTAGAATTGTAGATAAATTTTAAGATTAAAAAACTAATAATCATTAAAACTAGCTTTATGATTACTTTATTAAGATAATTAATTTTGAATATTTGATCAAACATGTATAAAATAGAAATAAATAATATTGTAAAAAATATTACAAAAAATTCTTTTTTCATAAAAATCACCATTAGTATTATACCATTTTTTTTGGTAAAATAAAAATAGGTGATTTAATGAATTATGTTTATATTTTAGAATGTAGTGATAAAACTTTATATACTGGATGGACTACAAATTTAAATAAGAGAGTAAAAAAACACAATAATGGCAATGGAGCCAAATATACACGTGGAAGACTTCCGGTTAAAGTTAAATACTTTAAAAAATATAGTACTAGATCTGAAGCAATGAAAAGAGAATATGCAATAAAACAATTAACTAAAAGTAAAAAGAAAAAGTTAATTAAAAATTTTGAAAGGAGTAATTCTATGGATAAAATAGAAAGTTTTGAAGTAAATCATTTGAATTTAGATCCTGGTTTATATGTATCTCGAAAAGATTCGTTAGGAAAAGAAGTTTTAACAACTTTTGATTTGAGATTAACTAAACCTAATGATGAGCCAGTTATGAATACTGCACCAATTCATACTATAGAACATATAGGTGCTACATTTTTAAGAAATCATGAAGAGTATAGTAAAGATATAATATATTTTGGACCTATGGGATGTAGAACAGGATTTTATTTAATTATAAAAAATGATTTAGAATCTAAGGATATAGTTCCTTTAGTAAAAGATATGTTTGAATTTATAGTTGATTTTGAAGGCGATATTCCTGGAGAAAATGCAAAAGAATGTGGCAATTATTTAGACCAAAACTTAAAAATAGCTAAGTATTATTCAAAAAGATATTTAGAAAATGTATTGAATGATATAAAAGCAAAACAAATGAAATATTAATTAAGAGGTGTTAAATGAAAATATTACATTGTTCAGATATTCATTTAGGAAAAAGACCTTTTGGAAGTGAAAAATTTTCTCAAAATAGATATTTAGATTATTTCAAATCATTTGATTTTATAGTAAATCAAGCTATAAAAAAAGATGTAGATGTATTTTTAATTGCAGGAGATTTTTTTGATAAAAAAGAGTTGATTCCAAAAACATTAGAAAAAGCTGAAAAGTCTTTAAATAAATTAAAAGACAGAAATATAAGAGTTTTAATAATTGAAGGCAATCACGATAGGTCTAAAAGTGGAGATAAAATGAACTCTTGGATTAGTTATTTAGAAAGTAAAGAGTTATTAGAAAAATTAGAATATAAGATTAATATTGAAGATGATAAAGAAAATTATTTTTTTGATAAAATAAAAATAAAAGGTATAAATTTTTATGGATTAGGATATCCTGGACATCAAGTTGAAAAAATTATGAAGTCTTTAGCACAAAAAATTGATAAAAATGAAAGAAACATTGTAATGGTTCATACTGCTATTGCTGATTCGAGTTTTTTACCAGGAACAATAAATAAAGAAACAATAGATCTTTTTAAACAAAAATCTGAGTATATTGCTGGTGGACATTTTCATCAACATTTTAAATATCCAAAGGAGAATCCATACTTTTTTTTACCTGGGTCAAGTGAATACTGGAATATTTTAAAAGAATATAATCAAAATAAAGGATTTATTATTTATGATACTGAAAATTTAGATTATCATTTTCATGAAACGTCTAAAAGAGAGATTATACCTTTAAAATATGAAATCAACTGTAATAATGAAGGTGAACTTATAGAATTTTTAAATGAAAGAGTAAGTGAAAAAATTGATTTTAAACAAAAAGTAGTGATTGTTGAATTAAAAGTATTTACTGATTTGTTTATAGATATTAATATGGTAAAAAGTATATATGAATCAAAAAATCCTTTAGAAGTTTTTGTTAAGATAAAATATATTAATTCATATGAAGAAAGTACTGAAAGAAATTTGAGCTATTTAGAAATAGAAAAACGTATTATAAATGAATGGGATAAATTTAGAAAAGACTCTGATAAAGTTGTAAAATCTTTACAAAAATTAAAGACATATCAAAGTGAAAATGAAGCAGAGTTATTTAAAGATAATTTTGATTATATGTTAGAATATTTGTTAGGAGAAAAAGATGAAAATTAATTCTGTTGAATTAAAAAATTATAGAGTTCATGAAGATTTAAAAGTTAATTTTTCTAAAGGGATTAATTTATTAATCGGAAAAAATGGTTCTGGAAAATCATCAATACTAGAAGCAGTTGGTTTAGTAATGTTTGATGCTCCACTTAGGACAACTCAAAAAGAAGCAATTAAAAGAGGAAAATCTAAATCGTATATAAAAGTAGAATTTGAGTCTAATGATTCTGATAACTATATTGTTAAAAAGGATTTATCAGATTACAGTTATAATTTTTATAAAAAAGGTAATTTTAAAAATAAAATAAGTGATAAAAATTTAATTTTAAAAAAGATAAAAAAATTAACTGGGCTTAACAATAATAGTAAAAAAATATATGAATCAATTGTTTTAGCAAAACAAAATAAAATTATTGATATTTTTAGTGTTTCTTCTAAAAAAAGAGAATCTATTTTTAATGAAATTTTTGATACTAAAATATATAGAGAGATATATCAAAACTTTAGCTTAGAATATAAAAGAGATTTAAAAGAAAAATTAATAAAAGTTGAAACTTCTATTAATAATTTAAAAAGTGAATTAATTGATGGTAAAAAAATAGAAAAAGATTTAAAGAAAATTGAAGATAATATTGATGATTTAATAAATAAAATAAAAAATAAAAAAGAGTTATTAAGTTCTAAAAAAGAAAAAAAAGAAAAATTAATGAATATAAAAAATCAAATTGAAAAGTCAGAAGAAAAATTATCTTCTAAAAAAGATTTAAAGAAATTAAATATTGAAAATATCAAAGAAGTAAAAAAAGAATTAGAAAAATCTAAAAAATCTTTAGAGATTATTAAGAATACTAAAGATGATTATAAAAAATATCAAGAAATTGAGAAAAGTTTAGATTTATTAAATGATAAACTTAAAGTTTTAAAATCAGAAAAAGAAAAACATAATAATTTAATTCAAGAAAAATCAAAATTAAAATCAGATATTAAATTATTTGAAAATAATAATATTAATAATAATAAAAATATAAAAGATATTCATTCTGAAATTAAAATATTAAAAAACAAACAATCTAAAAAGAAAATAGATATAGAAAAACAAAAGAAATTAGTAGAATCTATAAAAAAAGATATAGATATAAATCAAAATAGATTAACTAAATTAAATAAGGTGAATTTAAAAAAAGATGAATTAGAAAAAGAAATTGAATTTTTAAAAAAGGATATTTCTAAATTTGAAAATAAAGACTTTAGTATAACTGAAATTGAAAAAAAGCTTAAAAATATCGATTTAAGTATTAAAAAATCAAATAAAAAAGTTAAAGAAAAAAAAGAAATTGAAGACAAAATTAGTTATTTAAAAACTTTAATTTCGCAAAATAAGAAAGCTTTTGATGCTTTAAAAGATAAAATTTGTCCTTTTTTAAATGAAGAGTGTAAAAATATTGCTTCTTTTAATGTTAATGAATACTTTGAACAAAAAAAAGATAAAATAAATAAAAAATTAAAATTACAAAAAAATAAATTAGATAATTATAATTTAATAGATGAAAAATTAAAAAAATTTAATAATAAAAAAACTGAACTGAAAGTTTCTTTGAAAAACTATAATAATGAAAAAAAAGAATATGAAAAAGATGTTTTAAAGTTAGAAAATCTTAAGTTAAAAATAAAGAATTTAGAATTAGAAGTTAGCGAAGACATAGAATTAAATAATATAAAAAGTGAAATTGAAGATTTAAAAGAAAAAGTAGTTGAATTAAAAACTAAAAAGAAAAATATAAATATTGAAAAATTAAAAAATGAATTAAATGAAATGAAAAATGATATAAATACTAAGGAAAAAAAAGTTATAGAATATAAAAATAAAATTAAAAATAATAATAAAAAGATATCTAAAAATAAAAATGATATTATTAAATTAGAAAATATAATTCAAACTTTAAAGTCTAAATTGAAAGATTTAGAAAATATTGAAAAAGAAATTAGTAATAAGAAATCTAATTTAAATAATTTAAAAGAAAATTATTTAAAATATTCTCGTTCAATAGAAAGTAGTAAAAAAGTAGAGCAATATAAAAAGAAATTAGAAAAATATAATAATAGTTTGGAAAAAACTAATAATGCTATTGGAAAAATAAAAAAGGAAATAAAAAAATATGAAAATGAGTTTTCTAAAAAAGAATTTAGTATTTTAGTTGATAAAATCAAAAAATTTGAAGAAGAGATTAATAATTATCAAAAAACTTTGAATGAATATAAAACTCAAAAAAAGATTTTACAAATGAAACTAAAGAAATATAAAGAAAAAATTAATAAATTAAATATATTAAAAGAAAATGAAAATAAGTTAAATAAAAAGATAAAATTAACTATGGAATTTAGAAAAAATATAAATTCAATGGGAAAACAAGTAGCGAAGTATATGCTTAAAGAAATTGCAATTAAAGCTACAGAAAATTTTAGAGAAATTACAGGAAGGTCTGAACAAATCATTTGGGAAAATGATGATAAAAAATCATATGCAGTATATTTGTATGATAAAAACAATAAAATAAGTTTCAATATGTTATCTGGTGGAGAAAAAGTAGCAGTTGCTCTTTCAATAAGGTCGGCGTTATTATCTGAATTAAGCAATTCAAATTTTTGTATATTCGATGAACCTACTAATAATTTAGATAAAGAAAGAAAAAATAGTTTATCTGATTCTTTAAATATAATTTTAAAAGATATTGATCAATCAATAATAGTAACTCATGATAATACTTTTAGAGAAATGGCTGAAAATATTATAGAATTATAGAAAGGAAGATATGAAAGTAATTTATGAAGTAATTAGAATTATAGATAAAAAACCACTTTTTTTAAAAGAACATATAGATAGACTAGTGTCTTCTTTAAAGTTTATAACTAATAAAAATATTGATGTTTTAAATTTAAAAAAGGAAATTAAAAAGACAATAAAAGATAATAATATTGAAAATCAAAATATAAAAGTTGAAGTTGATGAAAATACAAATATTTCTATATTTCCTATAAAATCAAATTATCCTGATCAAAAAATGTATGATCAAGGCATAGATATAATTACTATAAATAAAAAACGAATTAATCCTAATATAAAATTAAAAAATAATGAATTTAAAAGTTTAATAAATAAAAAAATAAAAGAAAAAAATGTTTTTGAAGCTTTGTTAGTAGATGAAAATGGAAAAATTTTAGAAGGAAGTAGATCTAATATTATATTTATAAAAGGTGATACTTTTTTTACTTCTAAGTCTAAAGATGTATTAGAAGGTATTACAATGAAAAATGTAATTAAAACAATAAAAAATAATAATTTAAAGATTAAAAGAAAAGATATATATTTAAATGAATTAAAAATATTTGATGGTGCATTTTTAACAGGAACTTCTATAGATATATTACCAATAAATAAAATAGAAGATTTTGTTTTAAATTCATCTGAAAATAATAATATAAAAAAAATCATTGCAAAATTTAAAAAGGTTAAAAAAGATAGTTTAAGGGGGAATATATGGAAATGAAAGAAAGATTTTTAAAATATGTCCAAATAGATACACAATCTAATGAAAGTTCTGAAACTTGTCCTAGTACTGAGAAACAATATGATTTATTGAAAATTTTAAAAAAAGATCTTATTGAAATAGGTATGGATCATGTTGAATTAGATTCTAATGGATATATATATGCTACTTTAGAAAAAAATGTTGATAAAAGTATGAAAAACATTGGTTTTATTGCTCATGTTGATACTGCTCCATCATTTAATGGAAAAAACATAAATCCAATTGTTATTGATAAATATGATGGAAATGATTTTGTATTAAACGAAAAAAAAGATATTGTTTTAAAAACTAAAGATTTTCCAGAAATATTAAATTATAAAGGCCAAGAATTAATTGTTACTGATGGTACTTCACTATTAGGAGCAGATGATAAAGCCGGAATTTGTGAAATTATGGAAGCTTTGAAGTTTATTATAGATAATGATATTAAACATGGAAATATTCAAATAGCTTTTACTCCTGATGAAGAAATTGGTAGAGGTGCTGACAAATTTGATGTTCAAAAATTTGGAGCTGATTATGCTTATACTATTGATGGTGGAGAAATAGGTGAGTTACAATTTGAAAATTTTAATGCTGCATCTGCACATATAAATATTCAAGGAGTAAATGTCCATCCAGGCTCAGCTAAAAATAAAATGATTAACTCTTTAAGAATTGGATTTGAATTAGACAATTTATTACCAGAATTTGATAGGCCTGAGTATACTCAAGATTATGAAGGATTTTTCCATCTATTAAATATGGATGGGGACGTTGAAAATACAAAGATGCATTATATTATTAGAGACCATGATAAAGAGAAGTTTAATAAAAAGAAAACTTTGATAAAAAATGCATGTGAGTATTTAAATGAAAAATATGATAGAAAAATAATTGATTTAGAACTAGAAGATTCTTATTATAATATGAGAGAAAAAATTACACCAGTTTATGAAATTGTTGAAAATGCAAAAAAAGCTATGGAAGAAGAAGGTGTTGAACCTATAGTTAAACCAATAAGAGGTGGAACTGATGGAGCAAGACTTTCTTATATGGGTCTACCTACTCCAAATATATTTACTGGAGGACATAATTTTCATGGCAAATTTGAGTATATTCCAATTAAATCAATGATAAAAGCAAAAGATGTTATTATTAATCTTTGTATGATAGATTAATAATATATTGATAAAAATATTTAATTATTAAAAAAAGTCTTCCATGGATACAAAATGGAGGACTTTTTTAAAGCAAATCAAATTAAAATTCCTAGTTTTAATTTATTTACATATTTTAAATAGTCATAAAAAAATAATTTAGATAAGAATATTTTAATGGATATAAAATAAAGGAGAAAAATGAATCATAAATTTTATAAAGAAGAAATATTAATTGGAAAAGATAATATAAAGAAATTAGAAAATAAACATATAGCCCTATTTGGTATTGGTGGAGTAGGTTCTTTTGTAGCGGAAGCATTAGCAAGAGCAGGAATTGGAAAACTAACTATAATTGATTTTGATAAGATAGAAAAATCAAATATTAATAGACAAATACATGCTAATTTTGAAACTATAGGTAAGCTAAAAACTGATGTTATGTCAAAGCGAATAAAGAAGATAAATCCTAGTATTAATATAAAAAAAATTAGTTTAAAGTATAATGAAAAAAATCACACAAAAATATTTAATAAAAATTGGGATTATATAATTGATGCTATAGATATGGTAAGTTCTAAACTATTTTTGATTGAAAAAGCAAAAGAAAATAATATAAATATTATATCATCTATGGGAACTGCAAATAAAATTAAACCTTCTCTTTTTAAAATAACTGATATATTTGATACAAAGATGTGTCCATTAGCGCGTGTTATGAGAAGAGAACTTAGAAAAAGAAATATTAAGGATGTAAAAGTCTTGTATTCAGATGAAAAACCTAAAAATTTTAATGGAGATTTAAGGAAAAAAGGGACACTTTCATTTGTGCCTTCTATTGCTGGATTAATGATAGCAGGTGAAGTTATAAGGGATATTATTGATTATGAAAGCTAAAAAAATTACGAAATTATCTTTATTAATTGCTGTAGCAGTTGCATTAAACATTTTTGAAAAAGTAATACCTTTACCTATGATTGCACCAGGTGCTAAAATAGGTTTAGCTAATATTGTTACTATGATTTGTATTTTAACTATGAGTTATAAAGATGCATTTTTAGTAGTGTCTACTAGAATTATATTAGGTGCAATATTTTCTACTGGCTTAATTTCTTTAACTTATAGCTTTTCTGGAGCAGTTTTAAGTTTTGTAGCTATGTTATTTGTTAAAAAAATTTTTAAAGATTCTATATCGGCTATAGGCTTAAGTATTACAGGAGCAGTTTTTCATAATATAGGACAAATAATAGTAGCTATTTATATTTTATCAACTTTTAAGATTATTAGTTATTTACCTGTGTTAATAATAGTTGCGATTTTTTCAGGTGGATTTATCGGCTTATCAACTAATTATTTTATTAATCATTTTAAAAAAATAGTTTAATAGGTAAAAAAATGGGGATATATTTAGTGAGGTGATTTTATGGATAAAGTGACTCATGAAATAAAAGTATATCGTCATTCTAAACACAATAATTTTTTTGAAGGAACAATCGATGATAATAAATGGTTTGCGATTGTTAAAAATAAGCCTGTGGAAAATGGATTAAATATAGAAAGATTAGAACCTGGGAAAGGTAAAATAGTAAGATTATGTATTTATGAAGATGATAGAGGTATTGAAGGAAATCCATTTTTACCATCTGTTACAATAAAGAGAACTATCTATGTTAATTATGTAAAAGGGTGGAAAGTTTTAAATGTTGGATATAGAAATAAAGTAAGGGACTTAGGAAGATATTTATTAAATATTAAAGGAGTTCATTTAGTTTAATCTTGACATTAAAAAAAAATATGGTAAAATATTTTTAATAGTATATTGAATTAAAAGAGTCTAAATAAAATACTTTACAGAGAAAAAGTTTTATTAGTTGAGAAAACTTTCAAAGTCAATTTTATTTAGTGTAGCTTTTATAAATCTATATTGAGTTTAGTAGATATAGACGTTAATTACGTTATTAATTTAGAGTGCTATTTTAGTAGTAGGGTGGTACCGCGAAAATTCGTCCCTTAGATAGGGATTTTTTTATTTTTTGAAATTAAGGAGTGATAAAATGAGTCAATTGAAAATGGATAAAAACTATAATCCAAAGGAATTTGAAGATAAGATTTATCAAGAATGGATGGATAAAAAATATTTTGAAGCAAATGTGAATGAAGATAAAGAGAGTTTTTCTATTGTTTTACCACCACCGAATATTACTGGACAATTACATATGGGACATGCATTAGACCATACTTTACAAGATGTAATTATTAGATATAAGAGAATGCAAGGTTTTGAAACACTTTGGCTTCCAGGTACAGATCATGCTTCTATAGCAACTGAAGTTAAAGTTTTAAATAAGATCAAAGAAGATGAAGGAAAAACCAAAGACGAGCTAACTAGAGAAGAATTTTTAGAAAAAGCTTGGGATTGGCGAGATGAATATGGAAGAAAAATTGTTAATCAAATGAAAAAACTTGGTAATTCTTGTGACTGGTCTAAAGAAAGATTTACTATGGATGAAGGTTGTAATGAAGCTGTAAAAGAAGTATTTATAAAACTTTATGAAGATGGTCATATATACAAAGGAAATAGAATAATTAATTGGTGTTCTGATTGTGAAACCACTTTGTCAGATGCTGAGGTAGAGCATAAAGAAGAAAAGGGTAATTTTTGGCATATTAAATATAAAATAAAAGGTGAAGATGATTTTTTAGAAATTGCTACTACTAGACCAGAGACACTTTTAGGTGATACAGCTGTAGCTGTACATCCAGATGATGAAAGATATCATAAATATATAGGAAAAACTGCAATTTTACCAATAGTTGGTAGAGAAATTGAAATAATTGGAGATAAATATGTTGATTTAGAAACAGGGACTGGTGCTTTAAAAGTTACCCCAGCTCATGATCCTAATGATTTTTTAATTGGTAAAAGACATGATTTAGCACAAATTACTGTAATGGATGAAAAAGGTAAAATGAATGAAAATGCTATGCATTTTAAAGGAATGGATAGATACGAGTGTAGAAAAAAGATAGTTAAAGAATTAAAAGATAATGACTATTTAATGGAAATAAAAAAACATGATCATAATGTAGGTATTTGCTATAGATGTGATACTGTTATAGAACCTAGAATATCTAAACAGTGGTTTGTAAGTATGGATAAGTTAGCTAAGCCAGCTATTAAAGCTGTTGAAAATAAAGATATGCAATTTATTCCTGATAGATTTAAAAAGATATATAATCACTGGTTAGAAAATATAAGAGATTGGTGTATTTCTAGACAATTATGGTGGGGACATCAAATACCAGCATACTATTGTGATGATTGTGAACACACTATGGTTAAAAGACAAGAACCAAAAAAATGTGAAAAATGTGGGTCTAAAAGTATAACCCAAGATAAAGATGTTTTAGACACATGGTTTTCATCAGCACTATGGCCTTTTTCAACTTTAGGTTGGCCAGAAAAAACTAAAGAATTAGATTATTTTTATCCAACAAATGTGTTAGTGACTGGTTATGATATAATTTTCTTTTGGGTAGTTAGAATGATGTTTTCAGGTATAGAACATATGGGTGAAGTTCCATTTAATTATACTATGATACATGGTCTAGTAAGAGATGCTCAAGGAAGAAAAATGTCGAAATCATTAGGAAATGGAGTAGATCCTTTAGAAGTTATCGATAATTATGGTGCAGATGCTCTTAGATTTATGTTAATGACAGGGAATTCTCCTGGAAATGATATGAAATTCTTAGATGAAAAAGTTGAAGCGGCTAGAAATTTTGCTAATAAAATTTGGAATGCTTCAAGATTTTTATTAATGGAATTAGATGATTTTGATAAAGATTATAAACTGACTGGTAATGAAGATTTAGAACTAGCTGACAAATGGATACTTTCTAGATTTAATCAAGTTAATAAAAAAATTAAAAATAATTTAGATGATTATGAATTAGGTTTAGCTGCAAATAATATTTATGAATTTGTTTGGGATGAATATTGTGATTGGTATATTGAATTAGCTAAAAAGAGACTTTATAGTGATAATAAAAAAGAAAGTGAAACAGTTAAAAAAGTTTTAGTAACTGTTTTAAAAGGAATTTTAAAGTTTATGCATCCGTTTATGCCTTTTATAACAGAAGAAATTTGGTCACATATGCCTAATGTAGATAAAGGTTTAATTGTATCTAATTGGCCAAAGTTTAATGAAAAATTAATTAATAAAGAAAGTATTTCTCAAATGGAATCTATAATGGAAGCAATTAAAAACATAAGAGTTGCAAGATCTGAGATGGATGTTTCACCTAAGAGAAAAGCTAACTTACATGTAGTAGCTGAAGGTGAAATCAAAAATATTTTAATAGATAATCAACAATATCTAAAAGATTTAGCATCTTGCTTAGAAGTAGTAGTTAAACAAAAGGATGAAATTTCTGATGATGCAGTAAGTGTAGTTATAGAAGGTGCAAAATTATTTATGCCTCTTTCTGATTTAATTGATTTTAAAGAAGAAATAAAAAGACTAGAAAAAGAAAAAGAAGAATTTAAATTTGAAATAAATAGAGCAAAAGGCAAATTGTCTAATGAAGGATTTGTTAATAATGCTCCTGAAAAATTAGTAAATGAAGAAAAACAAAAAATTGAAAAATATCAGGAAATGTTAGAATCTGTAAATGAAAGAATTGATTCTCTTAATAATAAATTATAGGAGCTTTTATGAATTTTAATGAAGCTGTTGAATATGTCGAAAGTTTAGAAAAATTTGGTATAAAGCTAGGCTTAGATACAATTAAAAATTTACTTGACTTTTTAGGTAACCCGCAAGAAAGTTATAAGGTTATTCATGTGGCAGGAACTAATGGCAAAGGATCTACATCTAATTTTATATATCAGACTTTAGTAGAGTCTGATATAGATGTAGGTTTATTTAGTACTCCACATTTAAGTTATTATAATGAAAAAATCAGATATAATAATAAGATGATATCTAATGATGATTTTGTAGATGTTGTTAAATTTGTTAAATCTAATGTAGAAAAAATGGTTAAAAAAGGATATAATCAACCTACTAGATTTGAAGTTTTAACTGGGATTTGCTTAGAATTTTTTAAAAGAAAAAAGCTTGAATATGTTGTTTTAGAAGTTGGAATGGGAGGTAGATTAGATTCTACTAATATAGTTAACCCAGAAATTTCAGTTATTACACCTATAGCAATGGATCATAAAGACTATTTAGGTGATACTATTGAAAAAGTTGCTTTTGAAAAAGCTGGAATAATTAAGAAAAATACTAAAGTAATAACATCTAATACAAATCCAAAGGTTTTAAAAGTATTGGAAGAAAAGTCTGAAAATATGGATTCTAAATTGATTAAAGTAGATTCTGAAAAATATAAAATAAAATCAATTAATTTAAATGGAATTAAATTTAGATATAAAAATGAGATTTATAAAATATCAATGATTGCAAAATATCAAATTCAAAATGCTATTTTAGCTTTGGAAGTATTAAAAAATTTAGATGAAAATTTAAATATTAAAAAAGGTTTAAAAGAAGCTAAATGGCCTGGAAGGTTTGAAATTATAAATGATAAACCTTTAATTATAATTGATGGTGCCCATAATTTACAAGGTGCTAATGCATTAAAGATAAGTATAAAAAAACTTTTTAAAGATAAAAAAATCCTTGGAATATTTGGAATGTTAAAAGATAAAGATGTTGAGAATGTATTAAAGGAAACTATGGAACTATTTGAAAAAGTTATAGTTACAGAAGTAAATAACCCTAGGGCTATAAAGTTAGATGAATTGTATAAAAGAGTTAGAAATTATAGTCCCAATGTTGAAAAAGAAAAATTAAATAAACTAATTAATAAAGTTAAAGAAGAATCTCAAAATTATGATGCAACAATTATATTTGGTTCACTTTATATGATTGGAGATTTTAGAAAAATGTTAGTTAAAAGTAAAAAATAGATTTCTTTTGAAATCTATTTTTTGTCATTGACTAATAAATTTAATATATCTCCGTAAAGAAATTGCGCCTCATTTTCCCATTTTTCACAGATTTTTTTAGCATGCTCATTCGATATTATATTTAATTCTAAATTCATTAAAGTATGATTATATTCTTCAACTTTAAGTTTTACTAAAAACTCATTATTATCTAATCGCTCATAATCTGCTGATATATTTGTATCAGATATGATTCGATCTTTTTTATTACTTACTCTATCATTTATTAATTGCCTTAAATTTTTACTTAATCTTGTATTAAAAAAAGAAAGTGAGTCTCTGCCATTATCTGTTAAAAAATAAAAAACCTCGTCATTTTCTTTAACATCTTTATCAATCATATTTGATTCAGTTAGCTCATTTAAATATTGTTGTAAATCAAAATAGTTTAATAATTCATTTTCTAAAATAAATTCTGTAATTTGATCATTTGTTAATGGAATTTCAAAGCTTCCTAAGACTTGTAGAATTATCATTTTTCTTTTGACTTCTATTTCTGAATTGTTTTCTAACATAATCACCACCATTATTTCGTACTCAAATATTGTATCATATCTTTCAAATTTAAAAAAGAAATAATGAAAACTTCTTGAAAAAATATTTAAAAAAGGTAAAATTAAATAAGGTGATAAAATGAGGAAAAAAATAATATATATATTAGCATTTACAATATTTTTAATAGGATGTAATTCTAATTTTAATAATCAAGTATCTAATGATCAAAAAAAGGATGAAGAAATAAAAAAAGAAGTTCAAAATAAATTTGAAAAAGATATAAAAGATTATTTAGAAAAAAATGATCTAGATAAAGAAAAGCCTGAAGAAGAAAAAGTAAAAAAAGAAATAGATTATGAAAAAATTAAACCTAATGAAGCTGGTAAAGTAATGATTATTATGTATCATTCATTAGGAGAAACTGAATCTAAGTATAGTTCAACACCTGAAATTTTTAAAAATAATTTAAAGCGGCTTAATTCATTAGGTTATAGTTTAGTAAGTTTAGAAGATTATGTTAATAATGAAATAGATATACCTGCTGGTAGATCGCCAGTTGTTATAACATTTGATGATGGACATAAATCAAATTTTAATGTTTATAAAGAAAATGATAAAATAAAGATAGATTCTACATCAGCGGTAGGGATTTTAGAAGAATTTAATAAAAAAAATCCTGAATTTGGTAAAACAGCTAGTTTCTTTTTAAATAGCAATCCATTTGGTCAAAAAGAGTATATTGATTATAAAATAAACTTTTTAGTTAATAATGGATATTCAATTGGTAATCATACAAATTATCATCAAGATTTAACAACACTAAATAAAATAGGAATCATAAATGCTTTAGCAAAACAAAAGAATTATTTAGAAAATATAAATAAAAATGCAGATGTAAATACATTAGCTTTACCTTTTGGTAAAAGACCAAAAGATGATCTTGAAAAGTATATTTATAAAAGTAATATTGAAAATAAAGAATATAAAAATATAGCTGTTTTAAATGTTGGATGGAAACCAGAAGTTTCTCCTATTCATAAAGATTTTAATTATAAAGATTTAGACCGTGTTCAAGCAGGGTCATTAAAATGGCAATTAAATGATTGGATTGATTATTTAGAACAAAAACCTGGTGAAAAATATATAAGTGATGGAGTAAAAAATATATTAAGTATTCCTAAATCTTATAAAGATAAGATAAATTTAGATAAAATTAAAGATAAAGAGCTAAAATTATACGAAAGGAATTAATTATGATTATTGACTTTAAAATAGTATTAGTAATTATGGCTATTGTTTTTGCTGTATCAGTACAATATTCATTAAATATAATTATTAATTTATTAAAAGAAATAGTTGATCTTTTAAATCTATTAAATATTAAAGATAATAACTAAATTTAAAAATTTAAAATAATAAGGAGATAAGATGGATTATAAAAAACTAGCTTTACAAAAACATAAGGAAAAACAAGGTAAGATTAGTATTAAAAGTAAGATGAAGATTGAAAATAAAGATGATATGTCAATAGCTTATACTCCTGGAGTAGCTGAGCCTTGTAGAGAAATAAAAAAAGATAAATCTAAGGTATATGATTATACATCTAAAAAAAATTTAGTAGCTGTTGTATCAGATGGATCGGCTGTTTTAGGACTAGGTAATATTGGAGCTGAGGCTTCAATGCCTGTTATGGAAGGAAAATCTGTTTTGTTTAAAGAATTTGCAAATATTGATGCTTTTCCAATATGTCTTGATACTCAAGATGTCGAAAAGATAGTTCAAACAGTTAAATTTTTACAACCTACTTTTGGTGGAATAAATTTAGAAGATATATCTTCTCCTAGATGTGTTTTAATTGAAGATAAGCTAAAAGAAAAATTAGATATTCCAGTATTTCACGATGATCAACACGGTACTGCAGTAGTAGTCAGTGCTGCTTTAATTAATGCTTTAAAAGTAATAAATAAGGATATTGATAAAATTAAAATTGCTGTAAGTGGAGCAGGAGCTGCTGGATATGCGATTACTAAAATGCTTAAAAGCTTAGGTGTTAAAGATATTATAGTTTCTGACTCAAAAGGTATCATTCATAGTCAAAGACAGAATTTAAACTTTGTGAAAAAGAGAATTCAAAACTTAACAAATAATGAAGATGTCAAAGGAGATTTAGGAAATTCACTAAAAAATGCTGATGTTTTTATTGGTGTATCAGTAAAAGATATTGTTACAAAAGATATGATAAAGCTTATGAAAAAAGATCCTATTGTTTTTGCTATGGCTAATCCAGATCCTGAAATATTACCTAGTAAAGCTTATGATGCAGGAGCTAAAATAGTGGGAACTGGTAGAAGCGATTATCCTAATCAAATAAATAATGTATTAGCATTCCCAGGAATTTTCAAAGGTGCCTTAGATGCAAAAGCTAGTGATATAAATGAAGAAATGAAAATAAAAGCTGCTTATGCAATTGCTAATACAATTGATAAGTGTGATTTAAATGAAGAAAATATAATTCCTTATGCTTTAAATGAAAATGTAGTAAAAAATGTTTCAAAAGCTGTTTATAAAGCTGCTAAGATGACAAACGTTTCAAGAGACTAATGGAGGGAAATATGGACGTAGAGAATATGAAAAAAGAAGTGATTTTATCTAAGAAAGATATTGATAATAGATGTAAAGAATTAGGACAAATTATAACTAACGACTATAAAGATAAAAATTTATTAGTAGTTTCACTTATGAAAGGTGCTTTTGTTTTTACAGCCGATTTAGTAAGGCAAATAGATATTCCTGTAAGGATTGAATTTATGACCACTTCTAGTTATGGACATGGTAAAAAAAGTAGTGGATCTGTTAAATTTAAACACGATTTAGAAATTGGTGATTTAAGTGAATTTGATGTATTAATAGTTGATGATATCACTGATTCTGCTATTACTATGACTAGTGTTATTAACCACTTAAATATGCGAACACCTAAAAGTATAAAATCATGTGTATTATTAGACAAGCCTTCAAGAAGAAAAGTTGATTATGAACCGGATTATGTAGGTTTTGAAATTGAAGATAAATTTATAGTTGGTTATGGATTAAATTATGGAGATTACTATAGAAATATTGATCATGTATTTGCATTTGTAGATTAATGGTGGTTTTATGAAAAAAACAGTAGAGACATTTATTATTGTTTTAAGTTTTTTATTATTAGGATGGGTAGTTTTATTTACATATAAAGGAATTACTTATCAAAACGAAGCAATTGATTTAGAGGAAACTGAGAAAAAGATAACTTATGATTTGAGTAAAATGGATAGTGTTATATTATCTTTAGAAAAAGAATATATTGATTTATATAAAAAATTTAAAGATACTGATAAAATTATTAATAAGGATAATCACGTTATTAATAAGTATGGATTATTAACTTATAGCAATAATAAATCTGAGTCTTCTGCTGTTTTAACTGGTATAAAAGAAATAGATGATAATTTGATAAATAAGTTTTATATTACTGAACCTATAGGAAAAGAATTTGAAAAATATTATAATTTATATCCTCAAGTTGAACAATTTTTTGTATTAGATAAAACTGGGTATTTGAGAATATATCCTAAAATTGATATTTTAACTATGATAGATCCTAAAACTTCTTTTACTGAATATGATTATTATAAAGAAGAAAGTAAAATCAAATGGATAAATACACCTTATTTTGATCCTTCAGGTAGAGGATGGTTAATTTCTTTAGTAAAACCTATGAAATTAAATAATGAATTAATAGGTGTTTTAGGTATTGATTTTAATTTAAATAAATTTAATCAAAAGTATTTAGATAAAAACCAAGTAATTATAAATGATGAAGGATATATTTTAAGTGGTGGAAAAAATGCTTTGGAAAATCTTGAAGTTAGTCAATTAAAAAAATATCAATTATACGATAGAATTATGAAAACTAAAAAAAGAGATTCAGAATATAATTTGTTAAATAGTCCAAATAAAAGGATAAGAAATTTTTTTAAAAACTTTTTAGATAATCCTAAAAATAAATATACAGTTAAATTTAACAAAAAATTTAAAATTATAGTAAAAGATTTAGATATTATTGATTCATATTTAATAGAATTTATTGCATTATAACAAAGAGGTGTATATGAAAGACCTTAAAAAGAAATTTTTAAATAATAAAAGTATTAAGAACATTTATATGATTATAATTACTATTTTTTTATTTTTTATAATTTTTATTATTCTAGATATTCAAAAATATGTTATTACTAGTAATTATAAAACAATTGATAAAGAGATATCTTTTGTTGCAAAAAATATAAAAGAAAAAATCGAAAAAATAGAAAATGATGCAATTTATTATTCTAAATTAGATATTTTTCAAATTGAAAATAAAAATATTGATTCGCAAATAAGATTTTTTTTAGAAAAACATGCTAATTATATTTCTAAATTAAGTGTTTATGACAGTAAAAGTGCAAATATATATAGTCTTGATAAAAGTTATAGATTTGATAAGTTTAAAGTTAAAAATTATAATTTAGAGATTCATAAAAATTTAGAATACAAAAAAATATTAGATGATTATTATCTAATTATTCCAATAAAAGATCCTAATGGAAAAGTAAATAGAAATATAATGATGAAATTAGATATTGAAAAGATAATGAAAGAATCTATTGATGAGTTTTATGTAGATGGTGAATATTGGACTTGGATAACAAATGATAAAAACAAAATAATTCCTGTTGGATATTCAGAAACTAGGGAAGTTAATGAAAGGTTTCATTTATCAAATTCTTCTGAAATTATAAAAGATATAGAAAATGGATATAAAAATTCTATCAATAATAGTATATTTTATGGTAAAGTCGAAACTGTTTTAACATCGTATTATCCTATTAATTATAAAGGTCATTTTTATGCTATCGGTGCGTCTGTTTATAAAAGGTCATTAATTAGAGATATTATTTATAGAATCATTGTTCTTATATTAGCTATCTTATTATTAGCTTTGGTTATTATTATTTTAATAGTAAATAAAAATAATATTGAAAAAAATCGAATTAAAAAGCTTTTTAAAAATATGGCTTTTGGAATTGTATTATTTGATAACGATAAGATAGAAGTAAGTAATAAATATGCTAATGAAAAACTTTTGATTGACTCTGATAATTTTGAGTTTGATAAATTTTATCACAAGATAATACAAATTCCAAAACATAAAAAAGAAATTATTAAAATTAATAAAAATAATAATGAAAGGTTTTTATTATTAAAAAGGTCATCTTTAGAATATAATACTAAAGATTATAATTTGATTTCTTTTATGGATGTTACTGCAATAAATAAAGCTAAAAAGGAAGCAGAAAAGTCTTCTAAATTAAAATCTCAATTTATTGCAACAGTATCACATGAAATAAAAACACCGCTTAATAGTATAATAGCTTCATTAGAATTAATTGATTCATTAAAAAAAGAAAAAAATAAAGAATTAAATGATTATTTAAATGTAATGAATGATTCAGCTAGTTCTCTTTTAGAAATGGTAAATGATATTTTAGATATCTCTAAAATAGAAAGTGGAAAATTAAAATTAGAAGAAGAAAATATTAATACATCTGAATTTTTTCAAAAAATTTATAATCAATTTATTCCGCTTATTAATGAAAAAGAAAAAGATATTGATTATAATTTAAAATTAGATTCTAATTTACCTGATGTTTTAATAGGTGATGGATCAAAATTAAGACAAATCTTAATAAATTTACTAGGAAATGCTGTTAAATTTACTGAAAAAGGTAAAATCAATCTAAAAATTGAACTAATTAACAAACAAGATGAATTTGTAGATATTAAAATAAGTGTATTAGATACAGGAATAGGTATTCCGCAAGATAAATTAGATATAGTATTTAATAAATTTATGCAAGTAGATAATTCAAATAAAAGAAAATATGAAGGAGATGGCTTAGGAACAGCTATATCTAAAGAGTTAGTAGAGTTAATGGGTGGTAAAATAAAAGTCAAAAGTCCTAATCCGTATATTGAGTCTGATTTTCCAGGAAGTGTTTTTTACTTCACTTTGAAATTAAAATATTTGGATAAATTGACTAAAAATGAAACTAAAACAAAAGTTGATATAAAAAAAGATTTTAATGTTTTGTTAGCTGAAGACAATTTAGTTAATGCTAAAATTACTAGAAAAATTTTAGAACAACTTGGTTGTAGTGTTGTAGTTGCTAAAAATGGTAAGGAAGCTATAGAAAAATATAACAATAGCTTTAATTTGATTTTAATGGATATTCAGATGCCTAAAAAGGATGGTTTTGAAACTTCAAAAGAAATTTTAAAATTAAATTCAGAAGCAATTATTTATGCTTTAACTGCAAATAAAGCTTCAAATATTCAAAAAAAGGTAGATGAGACAAATATGAAAGGTATAATCGAAAAACCTATTAGCAAACAAAAAATAGTAAAAATTTTAAAAAAAGAAAATAAATAGTTTTTAAACGCTTATCTTGGGTAAAGATATAAAAATAGTTAATTGAATAGATAGGTGGTGTTTTTATGAATTTTGATGACAAGAATATAAAAGACTTAAATAATAAAGTAATAATGGTTTTAGTTTTAATTTTTCTAGTACTTATGGTATTTACACCAGTTATTAATTTAATAACTGATTACCTTTGGTTTGATTCTGTTGATTATTTATCAACGTATTTGACAATTATATTTTCTAAATTAAAAATATTTATTCCAATTACAGTTTTAATTACATTAATTTCTTATTTTTATGTTTCAATACTTAGAAAAAATTATAAACGATATTTTGAGGATGAAATTGAAACAAAGATAGAATATATTAAATTGAAAATATTTGCAATTAGTTTTATGATTGGTAGTTTATTTAGTTACTCATTTACTAATAATCTTTGGGAAAATGTTTTAGTCTTTTTAAAGAGTGAGAATTTTAATGAAACTGATCCGATTTTTAATCTGGACTTAGGTTTTTATATGTTTAAATTGCCTTTGATAAAGACAATACTTTCAATGATAATTTTCATTTTAATTTGGTTTACAATATTAACAGTATTTTATTTTTTAGTAGTTTATAAAAAGAAAAAACAAAGAAAAGAAAAAGTAATTGATTTTAATGATTATCAAAAGCAAATGAGTATAAAACAAATTTTTTGTTCTCATTCTTATAAGTCATTAATTAGAGCTATAACGTTTTTAGTAATTTCAATTTTAATTTTAGTAGGTATTAATTATTTACTGTCACGCTATAAATTACTTTTTTCATCTGTCGGATTAATCTATGGAGCAGGATATACTGATGTTAATGTTACTTTGCTTTTTTACAATATTTTAGCAGGTGTATCTTTTGTTGGTGCAATTTTAGCTTATGTTGGATATAAAAAAGGTAATATTAAAATTTCTTTATCTGGTCCAGTAGCAATTGTAGCTATTCATATAATTTCATTAATTGTTGCAGCTGTTGTACAACAAACGGTAGTTTCTCCAGATGAGATTACTAAAGAAAAACAATATATTGAAAATAATATCAAATATACTCAAAAAGCTTATGGACTTAATGATGTTGATTTTATAGATTATAATCCTAAATCTGATTTAACATTTGAGGATATTAATAATAATAAAGAAATTATTAATAATATAATGATTAATGATCATAGACCACTTAAAAAGACATTTAATGAAATTCAAGGAATAAGACTTTATTATAAATTTAATGATATAGATGTAGATAGATACAACATTGATGGTAAATATACTCAAACTTTTATAGCTCCAAGAGAATTGTCTTTAGATAATTTAAGAACAGAATCTAAAACATGGATTAACAAACATTTTAAATATACTCATGGTTATGGTTTAGTTTTATCTCCAGTTAGCAAGGTAGATGAAGATGGACAACCTAGTTTGTTGATTAAAAATATACCTCCAGAAGGTAAAATGAATATACAACAACCGAGAATTTATTTTGGTGAACTAACAGATGATTATATAATAACTAATTCTGGTGAAAAAGAGTTTGATTATCCGGCTGGAAGTGCAAATGTAGAATATGAATATACTGGTAGAGATGGTGTACAGTTAAATGGGCTTAATAAATTACTTTTTGCAATTAAGCAAGGTAGTTTAAAGTTATTGTTATCATCAAATGTAGATGAAAATTCTAAAATTTCTATCAATAGAAATATTAAGAAAAGATTAAATAAAATTGCACCGTTTTTTGATTATGATAATGATCCGTATTTAGTACTAAATCAAAAAGATGGTAAATTATATTGGATTATTGATGGATATACTAATTCTAAAAATTATCCATATTCAAAACCGTACTTTTTTAATAATAAGAGTATAAATTATATTAAAAACTCATTGAAAGTAGTAATTGATGCATATGATGGAGATGTTAATTTTTATAAATATAAAGATGAACCAATTGTAAATACTTATCAAAATATTTTTCCAGAGCTTATAAAAGATAAAGAAGATATGCCAGAAGGTCTAAAGGGTCACGTGAGATATCCACAAGACTTTTTCCAAATGCAAGCAGAAGTTTATGAAACATATCATGTAGATGATCCAGGTGTATATTATAATGGAGAAGATGTTTGGCAAATAGCAAATGAAAAATATATGGGCAGTACAATTGAGAAAATGAATTCAAAATACGTTACTTTTAAATTACCTGAAAGTAATGATGTAGAATTTTTATTAACAGTACCTTTTACTCCAAATGATAAAAGAAATATGTCGTCATTGTTAATAGCTAGAAATGATCATGGGAATTATGGTCAGCTTTTTACTTATAAGTTTCCTAAAGATAGAATAGTTAAAGGTCCTGAACAAGTAGAAAATGAAATTGACCAAGACTCTAATATTTCGCCCCAGTTTAGTTTATGGAGTCAAAGAGGTTCTAAAGTACTAAGAGGATCCATTATTGTAATACCAATAGAAAATTCATTACTTTATGTGGAACCAATTTATTTAGAATCAGATAATGAAAATTCTCTTCCAGAAATGAAAAAAATAATTATATATTATGATAATAAAATTGTTATGGAAAACTCATTACAATTAGCTTTAGCAAGAATTTTTGGTGAGTATGAAGAATTTAAAGATGAAAAAACGACAGATTCTAGAGATTTATCTATTAGACAAAGAGAACTTTTAGAAGAAATAAATGAACAATTAAATCAACAACAAAAAAATATAAAAGAGTTAGAAAAGTTAATACAGGAGTTTAACGAGTTGAATGATAAATAAATTGTAGTTAATATTAATTTATGTTATAATTTAACAAGGAATGTATATATAGATAGAGGAGGAAACATTGAAAGCGCTAGGTTTAAATGAAATACGCGAAAGATTTATTAAATTTTTCGAAAAAAACAAACATTATGCAAAAAACAGTTATTCATTAGTTCCTAAAAATGATAATAGTTTATTACTTATAAATGCAGGTATGGCTCCTATGAAAAATTACTTTTTAGGTATTGAAAAACCACCTAACAAGAATATGGTTACTTGTCAAAAGTGTATAAGAACAGGTGATATCGAAAATGTAGGAAAAACTTCAAGACATGCTACATTTTTCGAAATGCTAGGTAATTTTTCATTCGGTGATTATTTTAAAGAAAAATCAATAAAGCTAGGTTGGGAATTTCTAACAAAAGAGTTAGAAATTCCTGAATCAAAACTATGGGCTTCAGTTTATTTAGATGATGATGAAGCTTATAATATATGGAAAGATAAAATACAAATTCCTGAAGATCGAATTGTTAGATTAGGAAAAGAAGAAAATTTTTGGGAAATTGGTGTAGGGCCTTGTGGTCCTTGTTCTGAAATACATTTTGATCGTGGAGAAGATTATGAATGTGAAGATGAATGTAGACCAGGAGATGAAGGCGATAGAATAATTGAAATTTGGAATCATGTATTTAGTCAATATAATAAAACTGAAGATGGAGAGTATTTAGAACTTAAGCAAAAAAATATTGATACAGGTATGGGACTTGAAAGAGTTGCTTGTATAATGCAAGATGTAAAAAGTATTTTTGACATAGATACTATTAAAAAAATTCGTAATCAAGTTACTAAAATGTCTGATAAAGATTATGGACAAGATGAAGATTCAGATGTATCTATAAGGATTATAACTGACCACATAAGAGCAATTACATTTATGGTAAGCGATGGCATTATGCCAGGTAATTCTTCAAGAGAATATGTATTAAGACGCTTAATTAGAAGGGCTTTTAGACATGGTAAATTAATAAATATTAAAGGTTTATTTTTAAATAAACTAGTAGATGTTGTTATAGAGGTTTCAAAAGCTGGATATCCTGAATTAGAAGATAACAAAACATTTATTAAAAAAGTTATTAAAGTAGAGGAAGAAAATTTCCAAAGAACTATTGATCAAGGTATAGAATTATTAGATGGATATATAAAAGAATTAAAAGATAAAGAAAAAAAGGTTTTAAATGGGAAAAGTGCATTTAAACTTCACGATACTTTTGGTTTTCCTTTAGATTTAACTAAAGAAATTTTAAAGGAAAACGGATTAAAAGTTGATGAAAAACAGTACAATCTTGAGATGGAAAAACAAAGACAAAGAGCAAGGAAAGCTAGAGAAAATAGTGGCGTAAGTTGGGAAGAAGGAAAAAACCAACTTGAGGATTTCAAATCAACTGAATTTGTAGGCTATGATGTTTTATCTACTAGCGCAAAAGTTTTAGAAGTTATCAAAAATGAAGATGGAAAAGTTTCTATATTACTTGAAAAAACTCCTTTCTATGCAGAAAGTGGTGGTCAAATAAGTGATCAAGGTAAAATATTTAATGATAATTTCTTGTTTGAAGTTGAAAATGTAATAAAAGATAATAAAAATCATTTTATCCATACTGGTGTTATTAAAAAAGGTAATATTGAAAAAGGTCAAATTGTAAAATTGGCAATTAACAAATCTAAAAGAGAGCTAATAAAAAGAAATCATACAGCTACCCACCTGCTTCATAAAGCATTAAAAGAAGTACTAGGTGAGCATGTTAAACAAGCTGGTTCTCTTGTAACAGATAAGCAACTAAGATTTGATTTTACACATTTTGAAAAGATGACTAATGTTGAAATAAAAGAAGTGGAAAAAAAGGTTAATAAAGTAATTTTAGATAGTATAAATGTAGATGTTATTAATACTAGTATTAAAGAAGCTAAAAAAATGGGAGCTACTGCTTTATTTGATGAAAAATATGGAAAAAATGTAAGAGTTATTAAAGTAGGAGATTATAGTGTTGAACTTTGTGGCGGAACTCATATAGATAATACTTCTGAAATAGGAGTTTTTAAAATAACATCAGAAAGTGCAATAGCTTCAGGAACTAGACGTATAGAAGCTATTACTAGCCTATCAGTTTTACAAAAGGTTAATGAGTATGAAACTAAAATTAAAAAAATTGCTTCTAAACTTAAAACTAATAAAAAAGAAATCTTTACTAAATTAGATAAGTTAATAGATCAAAATGATAGTTTAATAAAGAAAAATGAAGAGTTAAAGATGAAACTTGCTAAAAGTGAACTTAATGATTTAATAAAAGAATCTAGAGAAACAATTAATGGTATTGATACAATTATTGTTAAATTAGATCAAGTTGATTCTAATACACTAAGAGAGCTAAGTGATAATTTAATTAATCAAAATGATGAGATATTTATTTTATTAGCATCAAAATTAAATGATAAAGTAGTATTTTTAGCAAAAGCAAGTGAAAGTCTTGTAGATCAAATACATTGTGGAAATATAGTTAGAGAAGTTGCTAAAGTTACAAATGGTGGTGGTGGTGGAAGACCATCTATGGCGCAAGCTGGAGGAAGTGACGTAACTAAGATAGATGAAGCTGTTGAAAAAGCTAAAGAAATAATCAAGAATCTTTAGTAGTTAAAAATTTAGGAGGGAATATGGATAAGACAAAAGCATTTGAGCTTGATATGCAAGAGTACGATGCTGGTGATGTTATTAAACATGTTTATAAGGCTTTAGAAGAAAAAGGATATAATCCGTTAAATCAATTAACTGGATATCTAATTTCTGGTGACCCTACCTATATTACAACTCATAATAACGCTCGTAGAATGGTAAGGAAAGTCTTTAGAGATCAATTGATTGAGGAATTAATTACAAATTATATGGATCAAAATTAATTTTAAAAGGTTTCTTAGATTTTAAGGAACCTTTTTTGTGAGGTAAAAAATGGAATATAATTACTTAGGTAATACAGGTATTAAAGTTTCAAAATTAGCATTTGGCACATTGACAATTAGTCCTTTGCAAAGAGATTTAGGATTAAATAAAAGTTTGAATGTTTTAAAAAAAGCTATAGATTTAGGTATAAATTTTTTTGATACTGCAGATGGTTATATTAATTATAAACATTTAAATAATCTATTAAAAGTTATTGATAGAAAGGATATAGTTATTTCATCTAAAACATATGCTTATAATAAATCTCAAGCTAAAAATGATTTAAATAAAGCATTAAATCAGATAGGTACTGATTATATCGATATTTTTATGTTACATGAACAAATGAATGAAATGACTATTAAAGGACATTGGGAAGCTATAGAGTATTTATTAGAAATGAAAAAGCAAGGTAAAATAAGAGCAATTGGAATATCTACACATTTTATTTCTGGAGTAAAAGCTTTTAAAAAGTATGATGAACTAGAAGTTTTACATCCGATTATAAATAAAAAAGGTATTGGTATTTGTGACGGAAATATTAATGAAATGATAGATGAACTAAAAACTATCGATAAATCTAAAGGAATTTTTGCTATGAAGGCTCTAGCAGGAGGCAATTTATTAAATTCAATTGATGAAGCCTTTGATTTTATTTTATCACTAGATTTTTTAGATTCAATAGCAGTTGGAATGCAAAATTCTTTAGAAGTAAAATATAATGTAAAGAGATTTAATGGTAAAATAGATAAAAAATTAAAAGACAAATTAAGTTTACAAAATCGAAAAATTATAATTGGAGATTGGTGTGTCGGTTGTGGAAAATGTATAAAAGCTTGTCAACAAAAAGCTATAAGTATAGTAGATAACAAAGCTTTAATAAATAGAAATAAATGTAGTCTTTGTGGATACTGTGCAAGCAAATGCGATGAATTTTGTATAAAAATTATTTAGGTGATTATTTGAAAATTTTAGGATTAGATGTAGGAGACAAAAAAATAGGAGTAGCAATTAGTGATAGTTTACTTTTAATTGCTCAAGGTCTTAAGACTATTAGTAGAGATTCTGATAAAAAAGCAATTGATGAAATAGTAGATATTATTAAAGATAAAAAGGTAAAAAAAATTGTTGTAGGTTTGCCCAAACATATGAACAATACTTTAGGTGAACAAGCGGATAAAACAAAGAAATTTATGGATAAATTAGCTAAAAAGATTAAGTATACTGATAGATTAGATTATAATGTTGACATTTTTTATTTTGATGAAAGATTAACTTCAAGAAGTGCAGAAAGGTTATTAATCAAAGGTAATGTGTCGCGTGAAAATAGAAAAAAAGTTATTGATAAAGTTGCAGCAAGTATAATCTTGCAAAATTATTTAGATAGTTTATAAAAGAGGTGAGAAGATGGAAAAGGTAGTTTTATTAGATGAATCTGATGAAAAAAAAGAGTTTGAAGTTGTTATGACTTTTCAAGTTAATAATAATGATTACGCAGCATTATTACCAGTTGAAGGTGAAGATGAAAAAGTTTTACTTTTTAGAGTAGAAAATAAAGATGAAGATGCTTTATTTAAACAAATTGTTGATAAAGATGAATTTGATATTGTTGTAAATGCTTATAATGAATTAATAAATGAATAGATGGGGTGATGATTATGATGTCAAATATTGAAAAAATATATAAAATCTTAAAAGAGAATAATTATAAATTAACTAACCAAAGAGAAAAAATAATCAATGTTATTTTAAAACACGAAAAAGAGCATTTAAATAGTGAAGAAATTTATGATTATGTAAAAAAAGAAGACAAATCAATTGGTTTAGCTACAGTTTACCGTACTATTAAATTATTTGTGAATTTAGATATTTTAACAGAATTAAACTTAGGCGATGAATCAGTTAGATATGATTTAAATCTTGACTTTGATATTCATAATCATCATCATTTAATTTGTAGTAGTTGTGGGAAAGTTATTGAAGTAAAAGATGACTCTCTAGAAGTTTTAGAAAAGAAAATTGAAAATGAATATAATTTCCAAATTAGTAACCATAAGTGTAAATTTTTGGGGTTATGTAATAATTGTAAAGAATGAAGGAAGTGCATTTAGATGAAAACAAAACAAAATTTAAAAATAACGCCTTTAGGCGGATTAGATGAAATAGGAAAGAATATGACGGTTTTTGAATACGGCGATGACATTTTTATTTTAGATTCAGGATTTGGGTTTCCAGAAGATGAGTTATTAGGAATAGATATAGTAATTCCTGATTTAACATACATTGAAGAAAATAAACATAAAATAAAAGGGATCGTTTTAACACATGGTCATCAGGACCATATTGGTTCATTACCTTATTTATTAGAAAAAATAAATGTTCCGATTTATGGGACAAAATTAACATTAGGTTTAGTAGAAGTTAAATTAGAAGAATATGAAGATCGTGTAGACGAATATGAATTGAGAGAAATAAATCCTGATGATGTTTTTTCATTAGGAGTTTTTGAAATAGATGTAATACGTGGAAGTCATTCTATTCCAGATGCAGTTGGCTTTGCAATAAAAACTCCAGCTGGTGTTGTTATTCATACAGGAGATTTTAAAATAGATTATAATCCTATAAATGGGAAAATGATTGATTTAAATAAATTTGCGAAATACGGAGATGAAGATGTATTATTATTAATGGCTGATAGTACAAATGCTCAAAAAGATGGAAGTACAATGTCTGAAAGAACTGTTGGAGAGTCATTTGATAAGATTTTTAATGAGTCTGATGAACGAATAGTTGTTGCAGCATTTTCTTCAAGTGTTCATAGAATTCAACAAATTATTAATTCGGCTAGTATTACAAATCGAAAAGTAGCTTTTTCTGGAAGATCAATGCTTACGGTTTCAGATGTATCTATGGATTTAGGTTATTTAAATGTTCCTGATGATTTAGTAATAGATATTAAAGATGTTGATAAATATCCAGATAATGAAGTAGTTTTAGTAACGACAGGGTCTCAAGGAGAATATATGAGTGCTCTTTATAGAATGGCTAATTCTATTCATAGAAATTTTGAATTAAAAAGTGGAGATACAGTTATCTTAAGTTCTACTCCTATACCTGGAAATGAAAAATCAGTAATTGAGATTATGAATTTATTAAAGAAAATGGGAGTCAATGTAATATATCATGAACTAGCTGATGTTCACGTTTCTGGTCATGCTTGTAAAGAAGAATTAAAAGTTATTCATTCACTAGTAAAACCTAAGTTTTTCGTACCTGTACATGGTGAATATAGTCATTTACTTGCTCATAAAGAATTAGCTGAAGATTTAGGCATGTCTAGTTCAAATATTTTTATTATGTCTAATGGAGAAACTTTAGCATTAAATCAATATGATGCAAATATTGAAGGTGAAGTTCCAAATGGTAGAGTATTTATCGATGGAAAAGGTGTTGGAGATGTAGGAAATATTGTACTTAGAGATAGACGTATATTATCTCAAGATGGGTTAGTTGTAGTATTAATTCATTTAGATACAAATAATAAAGAAGTTACTAAAAAGCCAGATATTATTTCAAGAGGATTTGTATATGTAAGAGAATCTCAGCAATTAATGGCTAATACTACTAATTTAGTTAAGCAAGAAGTTAATAATTGTCTTCGTAACGATAAAACAGATTGGAACGATATAAAGAAACATGTTATTTATAAGCTTAAAAACTTTTTATATAAAAGAACTAATAGACGACCTATGATTTTACCTATAATCATAGATAAATAAGGAGTAATTTATGGACGTATATAAAGCAGCTAATATTTTAGCTAAGTCTATTAAAGAAAATGATAAATATCAAAAATTGGAAAAGTTAAATAAAGAATTGTTAAATGATCCAGATTTATCAGATGATTTAAAAAGATTTTATAGTTTACAAGTAAATTTCAATGGAAAAGATAAAGAAAAGCTTAAGGAAATTGAAAAGTTAAAAGAAAAACTTATTAAATTTCCTAAAGTAAAAAGATATTTTAAGTTAGAAACTGAAGTAAATAATATGATGGGAAAGATTACTAATATCTTAAAAGATTCAATAGATATTAAATTCTAGAGGTGATTATGAAAAAAATAATTTTAAGTATATTTTTAATAATAAGTTTAATAACCACTGCTTGTAGTTTAGATGATTTTAAAAAGCCTGTAGATGCTAATAGTGATGAAAAAATAAAAGTAGAAGTTCCGAAAGGAGCTTCTACTAATACTATTAGTGAAATTTTAGATGAGAAAAATTTAATTAAAAGTCAATTTTTCTTTAAAAGAGAAGTAAAGAATTTAGGATATGATGGTAAATTAAAAGCAGGTGAATATAGATTATCTAAATCTTTTGACTTAAATAAAATTATAAATCATTTATATAAAGGTTTAACTTATGAAGAAACAGTTAAATTTACTGTTCCTGAAGGTTTAGAGTTACAAGAAATAGTTGATTTACTTATAAAAGAAAATATAATAAATGATGGAGAAAAATTTAAAGAAGAACTAGAAAAACAATTAAAAGAAAATAAACTTACAAAAAATATTGATTATGTTAATTTGGAAGGTTATTTATTTCCAGATACATATATAGTTAATAAAGATGCAAGTATAAAACAGATTGTATCAAAGTTTCTTAATAGATTTAATAAAGTATTTGATGAAGAGACGATTAGTAAAATAGAAGAAAGTAAATTTAGTTTTTATGAAATTTTAACTTTAGCTTCGATTATTGAAAGAGAAGTTGCTGTTGATAATGAAAGAAATACTGTAGCAAGTGTATTTTATAATAGGATAGATAAAGGTATGTATTTACAGTCTTGTGCAACTGTACAGTATATTTTAGGTGAGAGAAAAGCTAATTTATTAACTAGTGATACTAAAATAGATGATCCTTATAATACATATCAATATGAAGGATTACCTCCTGGACCTATTTGTTCGCCAGGCGAAAAAGCTATAAAAGCAGCTGTAAATCCTAAAGATACAGATTATTTATTTTTTGTTAAATCATACGAAAACGATGGATCTCATATTTTTACAACTAATTTAAATGATCATAACTATTATAAAAATAAATTAAAAGAAAGGAAGTAAAATGGATGAGTTTCCTGGTCAAATTAACGACCAATACCATAAAAAATATATAAGAAATATTGTAAAAAAAGAAAGTAATGAATATATTTTTAATCTAGGGAAAAATGCCAGAAAAAGAGATATACCTATAATAGATATAGAAGTTAAAAAGTTTTTAGAAGTATTAATTAAAAGTTCAAATATAAAATCAATTTTAGAGATAGGTACTGCAATTGGTTATTCAAGTTTAGTTTTTTGTAAAGCAATGGATTATAAAGGATATATTAAGTCTTATGATAACGATAAACCAGCTCAATTAAAAGCTAAAAAGCATTTTGAAAAGTTTAGTAAAAAATATGATGTAGACTTAGATATCGATTTAGTTTATGGTAATGCTAAAACTTGTTTAAAAGATGAAAAAGAAATATACGATTTAATTTTTATAGATGCAGCTAAAGGACATTATCAAAAGTTTTTTGACCAAATGAAAGATAATTTAAAAAAAGGTTCAATTATAGTTTCAGATAATGTACTTTTTAAAGGAATGGTTGCAACTGATAAATATGTTGTTAAAAGACAAAGGACTATCGCTAAAAGAATGAGAAATTATTTAGAGTTTTTAACTAATTGTCCTTATTTAGAAACATCAGTTATACCTATTGGAGATGGATTAGCTGTATCTTATGTAACTGGAGGTGAAGATTATGAATAAAGTAGAATTACTTGCTCCAGCTGGAAATTTAGAAAAATTAAAATATGCTGTATACTACGGTGCTGATGCTGTTTACTTAGGTGGAGAAATTTTTGGTCTGAGAGCATCTTCGAAAAATTTTAATTTTGAAGAAATGAAAGAAGGTATAAATTTTGCTCATGAATTTAATGCTAAAGTATATTTAACTTTAAATATAATTCCACACAATAGCGATATTAATAAATTAAAAGAATATCTTTTAAATGTGAAAAATTTAGATTTTGATGCTGTTATTGTAGCAGATCCAGGAATTTTAATGTATGTAAAAAAATATTGGCCTGAAGTTGAAATTCATTTATCAACTCAAGCAAATAACACAAATTATGAATCTGCTAAATTTTGGCATGAACAAGGTGTTAAAAGGGTAATACTTGCTAGAGAATTATCTTTAAATGAGATAAATGAAATTAGTAAAAAAACTCCTAAAAGTTTAGAATTAGAAGCTTTTATACACGGTGCTATGTGTATTTCATATTCAGGAAGATGTTTACTTAGTAACTATATGGCTAATAGAGATTCAAATCGAGGAGCATGTGCTCAACCTTGTAGATGGAATTATAGTTTAGTTGAAAAAACTAGAGAAGGTGAGTATATGGATGTTTATGAAGATGAAAGAGGAACTCATATTTTTAATTCTAGAGATATGAATTTAATTAAAAAGGTTCCTGAACTTATTGAGGCTGGTCTTTCTAGTTTGAAAATTGAAGGTAGAATGAAAAGTATTTATTATGTTTCAAATATTGTTAGAACTTATAGAGATGCTATTGATAAATATTATAAAGAAAAATCTGATTTTGAATTTAATGATAAATGGCTTGAAGAATTAGAAAAGTCTAGTCATAGAAAATATACTGAAGGGTTTATTGAAGGTAAACCAGGTAAAGACGGACAAGTTTATGATTCAAGTTCATATATAAGAACATATGATTTTATTGGAATAGTTAAATCTTATGATGAAAAATCTAAGATTGCAACTGTTGAACAAAGAAATAGACTTTTTAAAGGTGAAACTATTGAGATTATTGGTCCAAAGTTTAATGGACATACTCAAGTTATTGATTATTTAAAGGATGAAGAGGATAATGATATTGATGTAGCTCCTCATCCTCAACAAATTATGAAAATTAAGATGGAAAAACCAGTAGAAAAAATGTATATTTTAAGAAGAAAGAGGAAAGAAGATGAATAAACCATTAGTTATTGGAATTGCAGGTGGGACTGGATCAGGTAAATCAACTGTTGCAAATGCTATTTTTGAGAGTTTGCCCAAGAAAAGCATTTCAATTTTAGAGCAAGATGCATATTATAAAGATCAGTCAGATTTACCTATGGAAGAAAGAAAAAAGACAAATTATGATCATCCTTTAGCCTTTGATACAGATTTACTTATTGAACATATTGAAGCTTTGAGAAATTATATAAAAGTAGAGAAGCCTATATATGATTTTGAAAAGCATACAAGAAAAGATAAAAAAATAGTTGTTTTACCTAAAGATATTTTAATTATTGAAGGTATTATGGTTTTAGAAAATAAAAGATTAAGAGATTTAATGGATGTTAAAATTTTTGTAGATACTGATGCTGATGTTCGAATTATCAGAAGAATTACTAGAGATATTGAAGAAAGAGGTAGAACTTTACAATCTGTAATAGATCAATATTTTGCAACTGTTAAACCTGCACATGAACAGTTTGTTGAACCGAGTAAAAAATATGCTGATATTATTATACCTGAAGGTGGATTAAATAAGGTTGCAATAGATATAATAGTTTCAAATATTGAAAATAAATTTGATTTTTAAATTTCTTGACAGAAATAATAAAAAAAGATATAATTGAAAACGTGGTATATTAAGAAAATTTAATAATTTATAACTTTAAAAAATAAGTGAAGCGATAATGTATATGTGAAATGATTTGGGCACTTAGCATATATTAGTGAGTAGTGCAACCGGCAGTTGTCGGTTGTTTTTTTAATGTTTACTTTTAACTTACACTTTTTTTATAGTTTATGATATAATTATAAAAAAATGTATAAAGGATGATACTATGGCAAAAAAAATTAGACTAGGAGACAAATTAATAGACGAAGGTTTAATTACTGAAGAACAACTGGAAGGTGCCTTAACAAGACAAAAAATAACTGGTAATAAGTTAGGTGAACAAATTATTGAAGATAACTTATTAACTGAATCTCAAATTTTTAAGTTTCTTGAAGACCAGTTAGATATTAAACATATAAATTTAAATTCATATGTAATAAATCCAGATGCTATAAAAAAAATTGATAAGGATTTTGCTGAAGAAAATGATGTTATACCAATTGATATTAAAGGTGGAGAATTAGTTGTAGTAATGGCTGATCCTATGGATTTAATGTTAATAGATGATATGAATATGATGACAGGCATGCCAATAGCCCCTATGATTGCTTCTAAACAATCAATAGAGGATGCCATTGATATAGCTTACGCTATGGATGAAGACTTTTCTGATGACCTTTTAGATGATGAAGAAAATGGAGAACAACAAACATATCAAAGTCAAGAAAGTGATGAAATAACTAATTCTCCTATGGTTAGATTAGTAAATAAAATAATTTCATCAGGAATTAAAGCTGAAGCTAGTGATATTCATATTGAACCTACTGAAACTAATGTAAGGGTAAGGTTTAGGATTGACGGTGATTTACAAGAGTTTATAAAAAGTAAAAAAGAAACTCTTAGTCCTTTAGTTACAAGAATTAAAATAATGGGGAAAATGGATATTTCTGAAAGAAGACGACCTCAAGATGGAAGAGTAGAGACTATTATAGATTCTCATTTAGTAGATTTAAGAATTTCAATTTTGCCAACAGTTCATGGTGAGAAAGTAGTTATTAGATTATTAGATAGATCATCTGTAGTTACTGATAAATCTGAGTTAGGTTTCAGTGAAAAAAATTTAAAAATACTAGATAATTTAACTAAAAGTCCTCAAGGGATTATATTAGCTACAGGACCTACTGGAAGTGGTAAGACTACTACTCTTTATAGTATCTTAAAAGAGATGAATTCTACTGAAAAAAATGTTATTACAGTTGAAGATCCAGTGGAATACAGATTGAAAGGTATTAATCAAGTACAAGTTAATAAAAAAGCTGGACTTAGTTTTGCAAGTGGTTTAAGAGCAATATTAAGACAAGATCCAGATGTTGTAATGGTAGGAGAAATTAGAGACGAAGAGACAGCTCAAATAGCTATGAGAGCTTCTATTACTGGGCATGTAGTTTTATCTACATTACATACAAATGATACTTCAAGTACTATTACTAGATTAACTGATATGGGAATAAAACCATATATTTTATCATCTTCTATAGTCGGTATTATTTCACAAAGATTAGTTAAAAAATTATGTAATAGTTGTAAAGAAAGTAAAGTAACAACAAAAAGTGAAATGAAAGAGCTAGGTTTAGATTCTTCTAAAGAAATTTATAAAGCAAAAGGTTGTAATGCCTGTGGACAAACTGGTTATTCAGGGCGTACAGCTATTCATGAAATTATGTTAATAAATAAATCACTTAAAAGAAAAATAAGTAATGGTGAATCAGCAGGTAAAATTAAACAACAAGCATTAAAAGATGGTATGGAAACTTTAAAAGAAAGTTGTAGTGAATTAGTTATTAAAGGAAAAACAAGCATAGAAGAATTAATCAAAGTTACTTATACAATTGACTAAGGAGTAAAAATGTTATTTAATAAAATTTTAGAAAAAGCACTTGAAAGAGATATTTCAGATGTACACTTAACTGTTGGACTTCCTCCTATTATTCGTTTAGATGGTAAATTGATTAACTTAGATTTAGATAAATTAATGCCAAAAGATTTGGCAGATATGGTTAAGAGCCTATTAGACAAGGAACAATTACTCGAATTAGATGATAAAGGTGATATTGATATTGCTCATTCTATTGCTAAAGTTGGCAGATTTCGTATAAATATATTTAAACAAAGAGGTAGTTTTGCTATAGCGGTAAGAGTTGTTGATTTAGAGATTCCAGAAATTGATGATTTAGGTCTTCCAAGTGTAATTAAAGAATTTAGTGATTTAAGGAGAGGTTTAGTATTAGTTACAGGACCTACTGGTAGCGGTAAATCTACTACCTTAGCAGCTATGATTAATCGAATGAACCAAAATAGACATGAACATATTATAACTATCGAAGACCCTATTGAGTTTTTACATAAACATAAAAGTTGCATTATTAATCAAAGGGAAATTGGTGATGATTCAAAATCATTTTCAACTGCTTTAAGAAGTTCGTTAAGACAAGATCCAGATATTATTTTAGTAGGAGAGATGAGAGATTTAGATACTATATCTACTGCGATTACAGCAGCTGAAACAGGACATTTAGTTTTATCAACAGTACATACTATAGGGGCAGCTAATACAATTGAAAGAATTGTAGATGTTTTTCCGTCATATCAACAAGAACAAATCAAAGTTCAATTGGCTTCTGTTTTAAAAGGAGTAATTACTCAGCAAATAATGCCTAAAGCTTATGAAGACGGAAGAACTGTTGCTTTTGAAATTATGCGTTCTACTTCTGCTATTCAAAATTTAATACGCGAAGGAAAGACTCATCAAATAAATACAATTTTACAAACTAAATCAGATTTAGGTATGAGAACTATGGATTCTTCACTTATAAATATGTATAAGAATGGAGAAATTACTAAAGATACTGTTTTCAAATATGCTGTAGATCGTAAAAACACTAAAAAACGTATTGAATTTATGTAATTTAGGAGGTGAAAATGCCAAGCTATAGTTATAAATCATTAGATAGTAATGGTAATATAAAAGAAGGCAGTTACCAAGCACAAAGTGAAAAAGAAGTAATTCAAATGATTCGTTCTAATGGTAATAAGCCTATAAATGTTGAACTAAAAGAAGAAAAAGTTAAAAGAGAAGTAAAAGACATTAATCTTTTTACTAAAAAAGTTGATATAAAAGATATAATAGTCTTTTCAAGACAATTACATACTATGCTTTATGCTGGTATGCCTTTAATAGCTGCCTTAGAGGTTTTAATTGATCAAAGTGAAAATTTAAGGTTAAAAGAAGCTTTACAAGAAGTAACTAATGATGTAAAAAAAGGACAAATGCTTTCTGAATCAATGAGTAACCATCCTAAAGTCTTTCCAAGCTTACTTATAAATATGATTGAAGCAGGTGAAATGACTGGTAATTTAGATGATGTTTTAAAAAAGATGTCTGTTCACTATGATAAAGAAAATAAAATTAATCAACAAATTAAAAGAGCTATGATTTATCCTATAGTTTTATCTTTTATAGCTGTAGCTGCAGTAGTTTTTTTACTTACTTTCGTAATGCCTACTATAGTTGGTATGTTTACTTCAAGTGGAGTTACATTACCACTTCCTACACGAATAGTTATAGGTATATCTGATTCTTTAAAAAATTACTGGTATATATATATAGGAGTTATTGTTGGTTTAATAATATCTTATAAACAATTTGTTAAAACTAAAAAAGGTAAAAAAATTAAAGATAAAATTTTAATTAATTTACCAATAATCAAGAAAAATATGATAAAGATAATTACATCGAGATTTACTAGAACGCTTTCTACTTTACTAGGTAGTGGTATACCTATTTTAGAAGCTTTAGAAACTTCTGCAAATGTAACAAATAACGAGATTGTTATTGAAGGTATTGAAGGAGTCTCAGATGATATAAAAAAGGGTGAATCTTTAAGTACTTTACTTAAAGAAATGGATTTTTTTCCAAAAATGATGGTTTCTATGATATCAATTGGTGAAGAATCTGGATCTATAGAAGAAATGCTTCGTAAATCAGCAGATTATTATGATGATGAATTAGAATCATCATTAAAAAAATTAGTTGCCTTAATTGAACCTATTGCAATTTTAGTAATGGGAGTAGTTATTGGTTTTATAGTAATAGCTATGATGTTACCAATGTTTGAAATGTTTAAAACAATTGGTGTATAGCTATACTTTAAAATATATAAATATATAGTATAAAAAGTACATAAAGGAGGAAGACATGTTAGAATTTTTTCAAAAAAGATTAAGAAATAATAATGGTTTTACGTTGATTGAATTAATTGTAGTTATATCAATTTTAGGTATTTTGGCAGCTATTGCGGTGCCTAGGTTGGGAAGTTTTACTAGTGATGCAGAAAAGGCAGCTGACCAAGCTTCTGCTAGAGCAATTTTAAGTGCTGCATCTATTTATCAAGCTGAAACAGG